>JACQXH010000214.1 GCA_016208845.1 Nitrospirota bacterium
CCCGGCGCATTTGGTGAGGCCGTTTTTTCGGAAGAGCAGTTAAAATTATCTGAAAGGAGAAAATGAGAAAGTTGAAAGAAGCCACTCAGATAATTTCAACTAAAAATTTGACAAGTCCCGCTTTCCTGATCTCAAATCTTATAATAAGGAAGAAATTGCGATTGTGGAGGGAAATGGGTAAAATAAAAACAATCAGGAAAGGAGATAAACCGTGAAATCGTTCAAGTATGTAATCTATCGGGAAGGAAAGTATTATGTGTCGCAATGTTTGAATATAGACATTGCCAGTTGCGGAGATTCTATTGAAGAAGCTATGAACAATCTTAAAGACGCTGTGAAGCTATATTTTCACAATGAGCCGAAAAAGAAACGAGCCGCATTTCACGATATAGGCGACGCCTTAATCGGAGAAACAAAAATATATGCCTAAGATATATTCATCACGGCATATTATCGCAGTTCTTTTAAATAAAGGATTTATTGAGATAGATCAGACCGGAAGTCATAAAAAATTTCGTAAAGATGACAGAACAGTAATCGTTCCATCGCCCAGGAAAGAAATACCTCATGGCACGTTTGCCTCGATTCTTCGCCAGTCCGGATTAAGTAAGTCTGACTTTGAGAAGTAACTGCAGAAGGCTGGGAAGGCTGGGGTCAGGCCTACACATTTTAGGACACGAAAAAGGGGTCGCGTCTTTAATTTTGCTGTCCTCTCCAGTAAAATGAAATTTCAACTGCTTCTTCTTATATCCCCCGAAAATGCAATTAACTTACCTGTGCTTTCTTTGGGCTGACAGAGGCACATTCCCGGGATATTTTTATTGTTTAGCTTCCTGATCCAGTAAACCTGTACGCTTTCCTGATCTCAAATCTTATAATAAGGAAGAAATTGCGATTGTGGAGGGAAAAGGGTAAAATATCTTTAAATAGGAGGAGAGCAGAATGAAAATTAAAGCAACTTTTGTAAAAGACGGAAAATGGTGGGTTGCATGGACAGATGATGTCCCGGGGGCACTCACGCAGGGGGCAACCATTGAAGAAGCAAAAGAGAATCTTGTAGATGCTATACATGAAATGCAAAGACCTGTTGATCTTTCTTCTCTGCCCAAAAGGGAGGTTGTCTTAGAAGAAATTGAAGTATGAAAAGGAAAGAGTTAATCAGGCACTTAGAACGTCATGGATGTGTCCTATTAAGAGAAGGCGCAAAGCACTCCCGCTATTTAAATCTTGCCAATACAAATAAATCGACGACGGTCCCAAGGCATACGGAAATCGCTGACCTGCTGGCGATCAAGATTTGCAGACAGATTGGAATTCCAGACCCAAAATAAAACATTAACAAGCTGCCTGTCTTTACAAGAAACCCGGACAAAAACAAAAAAAAATTGATAGAATAAATACAACCAGTTATTTGAAAATAATAATGAAAAAGCAAAGCTTTTAATATAAAGACTCATCGTGGAAGAGTGTGGGCAAAGTTCTTCTTAAACGGTATGCGTATTAGTATCCCCCCTTTGCTAAAGGGGGTAATGAACGGCAGCTCCCCTGAACAAATAGTTTTCCAATAAATTTGTCGCAGACCCTTTTCAGGTTCAAGGATTTACTTTATCCTCTCTTTCTGGCATGCTAATTAAGTGACTTCAACAGTGCTGGATATGAAGGGAAATTACGTCTTTTTAGCCTTTAGCAGAGTGCAGGGATAAGGCGATGAAAAAGCGTTTTATCGGTTTCTCCGGGGCAGCCTTTATACTTTTTGGTTTCATTATATTGTCAGGCATTATCATTTATCTTCATATGACAACACCGGCCTCTACAGAAGATAAATGGATAGAGGTTTTTATCCCTGAAGGCTCAACCTATTCTCAGGGGATAAATATCTTAAAAAGGGACGGCATTATTAATAACCGGTTGACCTTTCTGGCATTGGGCAGACTGGCGGGAATAGAAAGGAGATTGAGGGCCGGGTATTATAATTTTAACCGGAACATGACCCCTTTCGATGTATTTGATCGCCTGAGGAAGGGCATGATCATTCAGTATTCCATAACTATTCCAGAGGGAGCCATGCTCGAGGATATCAAGTTGAAGCTCAGGGAAGTAAGAATGATAAATGATGAGTCATGGAAGCTTGTCACAGATAAAGACTTTCTTTCCTCCCTTAAGATAGATGCGCCGAGCCTCGAAGGATATCTGTTCCCCGATACGTACAGTTTTGCAAAAGGCACTGACCCAAAAGATATCTTCAGGATGATGGTGAACAGAATGAGGGATCAACTGAGTGAGCCGCTCATGGAGCGCGCAGCAAAGATCGGCATGAGCGAAAAAGAGGTGCTCACGCTTGCATCGATCATTGAAAAAGAGGCCGTTATTAACGAAGAGAGATATATAATCTCTGCTGTGTATCACAATCGGCTGAAAAAAAGGATGCGCCTTCAGGCAGACCCGACTGTTGTATATGGCATAAAAAAAATAAGTGACGGCATCACAAGGACTGACCTGAAAAGGGACACCCCATATAATACTTATCTCAATTATGGCCTGCCGCCGGGTCCAATCGATTCACCGGGCATAAATTCTGTGAGGGCCGCCCTTTTTCCGGCGGCTGTTGATTATCTGTATTTTGTTTCAAAAAATGACGGGACCCATTATTTTTCCAGTACGGGAGAGGAACACATGAAGGCGGTTGAGTTTTACCGGAACAGGGGCATTAATATTGAAAGTGAAAAAGAACAGAAAACCAACTAAGCAGATAACCCTCGGCAGCCTTAAGATTGGAAGAGGCGCACCGGTCGCAGTGCAGTCGATGACAAAAACAGATACGCGTGATGTGTCTGCAACCGTGTCGCAGATAAAAAGACTTGAGTCAGCAGGCTGTGAGGCAGTAAGAGTGGCGGTTTTGGACTTTGAGGCTGCAAAGGCAATAAAGTCTATTAAAAAGTCTATCGAAATCCCTCTGATAGCAGACATACACTTTGATCACAGACTTGCATTGGAGGCAATAGCCAATGGAGCAGACGGTCTCAGGATAAATCCCGGGAACATCGGCGATAAACTGAAAATAAAAGAGGTCGTCAGCGCTGCAAAAAGCAGAAGGATCCCGATCAGGATCGGGGTCAATGCCGGGTCCCTTGAAAAAGACCTGTTGAAAAAATACGGCCATCCCGCTGCCGCTGCGCTCGTGGAAAGCGCGGGCAGACATATAAAGATCCTTGAAGCCCTTAAATTCAGGGCCATCAAGGTTTCTCTCAAGGCCTCTGATGTCATGAAGACGGTCGATGCATACCGGCTGTTCTCAAGAAAGTTCGACTATCCGCTGCATATCGGGATTTCAGAGGCAGGCCCTGCGTTCTCCGGGACCATAAAGAGCGCGGTCGGGTTAGGCATCCTTCTTTCGGAAGGCATCGGAGACACTATCAGGGTGTCACTTACGGCAGACCCGGTTGAGGAAGTGAGGGTAGCATACGAAATCCTGAAATCCCTGCATCTGAGACAGAAGGGGCCGGAGATAATATCATGCCCTACGAGCGGGCGCTGCAATATAGATATACGCGGGATTGTAAGCAGGGTCGAAGAGGGGGTTGTAAATATCAAGAAGCCCGTCAAGGTGGCTGTAATGGGTTGTGTAGTGAACGGTCCCGGAGAGGCGCGTGAGGCTGATATCGGCATTGCCGGGGGCAAGGGTATCGGCATTCTTTTTAAGCATGGAAAGGTCGTAAAAAAAGTAAAAGAAAATGAGCTGGTGCGGACGCTGATGAGAGAGATCAAGAAATTGTGAGAGAATAAATTTAATCATAAGAATTCCTCGATGCTCTGCATCGGGGTAGTCCTTTTCTGTCACTCCCGCTTGTCGGGAGTCTATCCGAAGAAAGTCGGCACGACTCGTTCCGAGATTCCGGACAAGCCGCACTGACGTTTTTTAAATATTTCGAAATATCACTTTCAATTATCAATCCTGAGAACGGCAGTTTGTTTACCACAGAGGCACAGAGAACTAAATGAGAAATAGGAAATTAGAAACTGGAAGCAGGGAGTCTCTTGTCTTTTATTTCTTATTTCTCACTTCTCATTTTTTATTTTTTTCAGTGTCTGTGTTTAATTACACTATCTGATTTGACAATCCAGGGATAATGCATTAGAATGAATCATCGTTCATATGAACCATCGTTCAGCATATAGAGTTCCAAAATCAGAGGTATTGAAGGCGGCCCTTGATCTCTTCTCCCGGAAGGGGTACTCAGACGCTAAAATGGCTGATATCGCCCGCAAGGTCGGCATGAGCGTCGGCGCATTATACCTCAGGTTCAGCAACAAGGAAGAGCTTTTTATGGAGCTTATAAGGGACCAGTCTAAAGATTTTATCGAACACACCAGGAGCCTTCCGCTGCATGAACCACTTAATGCCCTGAAGACATATATTGCAATTAACATTGATCATGCATTGCACAAAAGGCAGATCCTCTCTATTATTTACAGGGAATACAACCTATTGTCCCTTAAAGATCTCAGGCATGAATTTTTCAAGACACAGCACGGCATCATTAGAGATATCCTCAGGGCAGGAGTAAAGAATAAGGCATTCAAAGCTATGGACATCAATGATACGGCATCGATGATCTTTGCAAGCATCAGGGGTACGATTATGCTGAAGCTGATATTTGGGATCGGTGATGCAAAATCTATGGGTAATTCTTTATTTAAATTAATAACCAATGGAATAAGAAAGGATGCGTCATGAAAAAAGTATTGTTCTTGATATGCTGCTTTGCGGCCCTCTCGGTTTCGTCTGAACTGTTTGCCGGTGAATACTCGCTCGAGGATCTCTACAGGCTTGCCCTTGAAAACAGCAAGGCCATTAAAATTTCCGAAGAAAACCTGTATATATCAAAACTGGACAAAAGCAGGGCGATGGCCGTGCTGATGCCTACAGTGACGGCCTTTGGGAGCCGCACAGAATACACAGATGATCATCCTGACAACAGCACATCCTGGGGGGTGAAGATAGATCAGTCCCTGTCTATGAGCGGAAGAGAGCTGACAGCGCTTAAGATCGCCAGGGAGTCTATCGTTAAAAGTGATCTTGACCTGAACAGCGCGAAGGAATCATATCTTCTTAGCGTTGCATTTTATTATTTTGATGTTCTCAGGGCAAGGAAATCCCTGGACATTGCGAACGCAAATGTAGAGCGGCTTACTAAACACAGGGACGCTGCCAGGACCAGACTGAGGGTCGGGGAGAGCACAAAGACCGTCCTCCTCAGGGCCGAGGCAGAACTTTCAGGTGCACAGTCAGAGCTTATAAGGGCTGAGAATGGAGTAAAACTTGCCAGGGCAGTGCTTGCACGCACTGTAGGGATCGATGGTGATTATGATGTTAGAGAGCCAGAGGCTTCAATCCGTGAAATACCTATGCCTTACTGCATGACGCCTGTTGAGGCAAATCAAGTTCAGCCTATCGACTGCCTCAAACAAACCGCACTCAGGGAAAGGCATGAATTGAAGTCAGTTGAACTTGACAGGCAGATAGCAGAACGGCAGGTCAAATACACAAAGGGTTCATACTGGCCCACTATATCGGTTGAGGGTGCATATACAAGAAGAGAGGAGCATCCTTCTACTTCACTGGATAGCGATAAAAGCGTTTATGGCCTGATAAGGATCGATTACCCCTTCTTTGAGGGCGGGCTGAGGAAGGCAGAGGTGAGCCAGTCCGAGGCAAGATTCAGACAGGCTGAATACAGGTATAATGATCTTAAGGACTCAGTTAATGTAGAAGTGGAAAGCGCATATCTGAACATGAAAACCTCGGCCGGGGTGCTTGAAAAACTCCGGGCAGAGGCAGATTATGCCCGTGACAACTTCAATGCCGTTACAAAACAGTTTGAGTACGGCCTGGCAAACAGCCTGGATGTGATGGATGCGAACAATCTCCTTGTCACATCAGAACGGCAGCTTGCCAATGCACAGTATGATTATGAGCTTGCTATTCTGCAATTGCAGCGCGCAACCGGGACGCTGTTAAAGACCGTGAACAGTAAACAGTAGACAGTAAACAGTAAACAGCTTACTGCATACAGTAAGTGGGATATCAATAATATCCGTTTCATAATATAATCACTCCTATAAGTTTATATAATAATTTTCCAACTTCTTCACTTTTATTGAATAAGCTTTTTTTA
>JACQXH010000215.1 GCA_016208845.1 Nitrospirota bacterium
ATGAAAAAGATGCTTTTATGGGCATATCATGTAAAATACAAAAACCAGACATTTTCATTTTGCCGAAAACCGGACATTTTCATTTTGCTCTAACAAATCTGTTGCACGCCCTTGATTAAAATTTCCAACAATGGCATAATTAGCACTTAAATTCAAGCTTTCCGAACAAGATGTTATTCATGCAAAAGATCTGAAAAGGTTAATGAAAAAAGCTCTGTTTATAATTCTGACAGCATTATTCATATTAAGCGGCGGACCGGCACGTCAGGCAAATTCTGCGATTCTGCTTGACAGGGTAGTTGCCAAGGTAAACAGCGATATAATAACCTGGAGTGAGCTCAGGAAGAGAATAGAGATAGAGGATAAGGATATGTTAAAAGGGCTTACTGACGAGGAAAGGGAAAAACGCATTTCCCTGATCGAAAAACCATTCCTTGACAGTATGATCGATATGAGGCTCCAGATCCAGGAAGCTCACAAGCTCGGAATCGGCGTAAGCTCATCTGAAACAAATGACGCTGTCTCAGATATCAGGAAAAAATATGACTTGACTGACGAGAGCCTTGCTGAATCATTAAGGGCAGAGGGTTACACGCTTGAAGAGTATATGAAACAGCTTTCTGATCAGATCCTTCTTTCCAAGGTTGTGAGGGCAGAGGTCAGGGATACTGTGCTTGTTCCGGATAAGGAAGTTGACGAATATTATCAGACCAACAAAGAGAACATACAAAAAGAAGAAAAGGTAAAAATAAGGCAGATCCTTTTTATCCTCAGGGACAGCTCGCAAAGGGCTGATCTCGAGACAAAGGCTGAGGAGGCCATACAGAGGATAAAGAAGGGAGAAGATTTCTCAAAAATGGCGGGTGAACTTACTGAGGATTCAAACAGGCAGTTCGGAGGAGACCTGGGTTATATAAGCCGGGGCAGTGTTCTCAAAGAGATCGAAGACGAGGCCTTTTCTTTAAAGGTCGGAGAGGTAAGCAGCCCTTTCTGGAGCTCCAGAGGGCTCCATATTATCAAGGTTGAAGACAAGATAGGCGATGCGGCTATAGAAAAAACAAAGGCAAAGATCAGGGAAATGCTGTTCGAGAAGGCCTTTAAATCTAAATATGAAGACTGGATAAAAAAACTTAGAGAACAGGCTTATATAGAGATGATGCAGTAGTGTTGTCATTGACCGGGAAATAGAGTCTGTCATTCCGTGTCAAGCCTGCCGGACAGGCATATTCGAAGATACTGGATACCTGCCTTCGCAGGTATGACATTAATGGTATTCAAATGTGTTTTCGGGTCAATGACGGAAATGAAACATTATTTATTTAGTTTGTATTATTAACGTTTAACGCATTATAGCGAAGGAGTAAATATATGTTAGAAGATCATGTAAAGCTGGGGCTTACTTTTGATGATGTGCTGCTGGTGCCTTCAAAATCAGATATCCTGCCCGCAGATGCAGATGTCAGCACTAAATTGACTCAGAACATAAAGATAAATATTCCGCTTATAAGCGCGGCTATGGATACGGTCACAGAGGCAAACCTTGCCATTGCAATGGCCAGAGAAGGAGGCATAGGCATTATTCACCGTGCAATGCCTGTAAACACCCAGGCCGCTGAAGTGGATAAGGTGAAGAAATCAGAAAGCGGCATGATATCTGACCCCATAACAATGGGGCCGGAAGAAAAGATTTACAAGGCCCTGGCCATCATGGAAAAATACAGGATATCGGGAGTGCCGATCACAAAAAACAAAAAACTTGTCGGCATACTGACCAACCGGGATCTCAAATTCGAAACAAACCTCCAGAAAAAGGCCTCTGAAGTAATGACAAAGAAAGGCCTGATAACCGCACATGAGGGGATAACTCTGGATGAAGCAAAAGAGATACTTCACAAACATAAGATAGAAAAACTGCCGATAGTTAAAAAAGACAACACTCTTCTCGGGCTTATAACCATAAAGGATATCGAGAAGAAGGAGAAATATCCGAATGCCTGCAAAGATTCACTTGGCAGACTGAGAGTTGGCGCTGCCGTCGGCGTTGGTCACGATGCTATCGTACGAGCTGAGGCACTGATCAAGGCCGGCGTTGATGTACTTGCCATAGATACTGCCCATGGCCATTCAAAGAGAGTACTCGCAACTATTAAAGAGCTGAGGAAAAATTTTCCTGACGCAGAGATAATTGCAGGCAATGTCGCTACTGCTGATGCCGTAAGAGACCTTATATCTGCTGGGGTAAGCGCGATAAAGGTCGGAGTCGGTCCCGGCTCTATTTGCACGACAAGGATCGTGGCAGGCGCCGGTGTTCCGCAGCTGACCGCGATAAAAGAATGCTCTGAGATCGCTGAGTCTGCCGGCATTCCTATCATTGCAGATGGAGGCATCAAATACTCCGGAGACATAACAAAGGCCATTGCCGCAGGCGCAAACTGTGTGATGATAGGCGGGCTTTTCGCCGGCACTGATGAAAGCCCCGGTGAGTTGGTGCTTTATCAGGGAAGAGCGTACAAGGTTTACAGGGGCATGGGCTCGCTTGGCGCTATGGAGGCTGGCAGTAAAGACAGATATGCCCAGGAGGGGGTTGAAGCCAAGAAACTCGTGCCTGAAGGCGTTGAAGGACGCGTTCCGCATAAGGGGCCTATCTCAGCAAGCATCTACCAGCTTGTAGGCGGATTAAGGTCAGGAATGGGTTATTGCGGATGCGAGACCATTGAGGAGCTGCGCAAGAATTCAAGGTTCGTAAGGATCACGCCTTCAGGTCTCAGGGAAAGCCATGTGCATGATGTCATTATCACCAGAGAGGCCCCTAATTACAGGTTTGATTAAGATTTAAGAGGTAACCATGTTTCACTGCCATGCATGCGGCTTTACAGGAGCAAAAGAAGGCTTTGTAAATGAGGTCTTTCAAATTGATGACAAACCTGTTTTGGTTGAGCATATCCCCGCGACAATATGTTCAAGGTGCGGAGAATCTGTTTTTAGCAGGGAAACGACCGAAAAAATCCGCCGTATGGTTCACGGAGAAGCAAAGCCTGAAAAGACCATCAGCATGGATGTATTTGCTTTTGTTTAGACGGACGAAAGTCATTCCGAAATTTTCTCACCGTTTCTCGTTGATAAAGTTATTGCAATATCTTAATCTATTCTCATGCCCGAACTTGACTGGATAGGGAAAAAACAGGTTGCCAACCACGACAACAAGAAAGTCGTGGAACATTCTGGTAAAATAGATTAATTTAAATCAGCATGGAGAATAAATTGAGCGATTATCCCGTATTTCCAAATGCACCTATTACTGAAGCACTAATAGACATACGTGTGCAGTTACCAGAGGAAATAAACCTTGATAAATTAAAAACATTCCATGAATCTATCAAAGAAAGATTCCCGCAAAAACAGGAGCGCATTTCCATACAAGCCGGTTTCAAGTTCACGCCTGAAGGATCAGCGACGCTGCCACCTTCCAGTAAACCAGATGGCTATCTTTTCCGCTCAATGACTGAAAATAAAGTTGTTCAGGCAAGATTGGACGGTTTTACTTTTAATAAATTAAAGCCATATGAAAAATGGGAATTGTTTCGCAATGAAGCGCATGTCTTATGGGATTCTTACTTTAAAATAGCAAAGCCTATTAAGGTTCTGCGCATTGCGTTGCGGTATATAAACAGGATTGAATTGCCTTTGTCTATAACGAATTTTAAGGAATATATCTTAACTACCCCAGAAATCGCGCCTAAGCTTCCTCAAGGCTTAGCACATTTTTTTATGCAACTCGTTATTCCTAATCACGAAATTGCCGCAACTGCTACAATTACCCAGACAATAGAGAATCCTCTTCCTGCTGCCACTCATAAATTCCCGTACATATTTGATATTGATGTGTGGAAAGATACCCTTTATGAGGGCAGCAACCAAGAGATGTGGGATGAGTTTGAAAAACTACACATATTTAAGAATGAGATTTTCTTCAATAGCATAACCAAAAAAACAGAGGAGCTTTTTAAATGAGATATGTAGATCACATGCAAAGGCATGAAAAAGTTTTCGTTATATATGTGGACAGATCAGCAGTGGGAGATGACTCCAATATAATCACTAATGAGGCTGAGCGTTCAGTGGGGCACTATCTTATTCCATCCTCAACACAATGGGCATATCCTGAGACAAGATTTTTTACGCTTAAAAAAGAATGGGAAGATAATACTGCTTATCTATCTTCTATGACTAAAATAGTCATGCATCCTGCCTATCAGCAAATTATCGGAATGGGACAAGTTGCTATTCCTTTAATCCTTTCAGATATGAGAAAAAAGCCGGATCATTGGTTTTGGGCTTTAAGGTCTATAACAGGTGAAGATCCCGTCTTACCTGAGCACAGAGGCAGATTAAAACAGATGACTGAAGATTGGCTCAAGCGGGGCGGAGAACATAGTTATGCATATATATGAAAACAATTGAACAAGTCCGTCAGCAGTTAACATCAGGACAGTTCGAATTTACCCGTCATGCTTTCAA
>JACQXH010000185.1 GCA_016208845.1 Nitrospirota bacterium
AAGCAAGTCCTAAAGAATGGGGAAAGAATGTGCGGTGTCTTACTTCAATATTATTCCCTTTCCCTTTTCCCCACATCGCCCCTACAAAATCACCGAACCCGTCTATTGAGACAACAGCAGCCTCATCAAAAGGGGACACCAAGAAAGAACTTGCAAGGTGGGCGATATGATGTTCGACATTATGGACCCGGGCCTTGATGTTATAGCTCTCTACATCAAATTCGGAGCTTAATAAATCTCTCATGTCCTGAATTCTCGAAGCATTTCTAAGACGGTCGCTGACCAGTTTCGCGGAAAGTCTTTTTAAAAAGGCATACAAAACCTTTTTCATTATGTTGGCTTTAGGATCGCGGTTAATAGCAATATGGTCTACATCCTGTAACCTGACCCCTGCTTCCTGAAAACAATACTTGATCGACTCTCTCGGAAACCCGGCCCAGTGTTTGATCCGGGTAAACCTCTCTTCCTCGACAGCTGCAATCAGCTTGCCGTCAACTACTATGCAGGCGGATGAGTCTCCGTGGTAGGCGTTGAGGCCGAGAATGATCATGGATTAAGGATTAGGGGATATGGATTATGGTTTTAGTGATTTGATTAAACCGTTAAGCATCTTGCTTACGGTTTCATATTTAGATTCTAAAGTCTGATATATATCATCATGAATATAGCCCAATTCTCTAGACAACAGGACGAAATATCTTACTTCCTCAACAGAACCCCGTGCATTATACAGATAAGAAAGGTACTCTTTTGTAGTATGTCTTGCTTGCCCTTCAACAATATTTGCAGGGACTGAGTAAGAAGCCCTTCTTATCTGATCAATCAATCCATAGCGTTCTGCAGTCGGAAACGTTGATGTGACCTTGTAAGTTTCTAAGACTAACAAATGTGATTTTTTCCATACCTCCAACTCTCTCCAATGCATGTCCCCTCCTTTTTTTTTAATTCCTAACCCTTAATCCCTAATCCTTCTCCTTTAACTTTGTCTTTTAGTATATCCTTATATGCCATAATCATTTTGCTTGCGGCCATATCCCAATTAAATCTCTCCTCAACTAATCTTCTCCCGTTCATACCCATTTCTCTGCCCAATTGCGGGTTTTCCAGTATCCTGATTATGGCCTCTGCAATCTCTTGAGGATTGCAAGACGTTATCAGCCCGGCCTTATATTCAGCAACATCATGACATATATTGACTCTATCTGTAATTACAACTGGTCTGGAGCAAGCCATAGCTTCAGCCACAGCCATTCCAAAGTTTTCAGAATAGGACGGAAGGACAAAGACAGAGGCATTTCTGAAGGCATCAATTTTCTTTTTACCTTCAAGCATTCCCATGTATGTGACTTTCCCATTCAGACCATATTGCGTAATGAGAGTTTCAATTTCTCCCATGTACCCTGAATTGTCAGGCCCGGCTATAACCAGCTTCGCCCTCGGTCTTTCCTGCGCAATTACGGCAAAGGCCTTGATAAGGAGATCAAGCCCCTTTTGGGGATGAATACGGCTTAAGAAAAGAATCATTTCACGATCAGGGCTGTATTCTGATTTTTCGTGCAAACCGTTGGAATCTGGATAATCTCTCAGATTTAAACCATTTGGTACGATAAAACCGGAAAAATTAATTCCCAGAGTTTTAGCCAATCTCTGCTCATCTGCTGACGTGAAATGTACGGCCTTTGCACTCTCCAGATTTTTCTTTTCAATGAGCGAAATATACAATTTTTTTTTCACATAGCTTTTTCTTGCTATTGAATAAGGATCCAGCATCCCTCTTGGTGAAATTATGTAAGGGACATTCAACTTTCTGCATTCTCTGGCGACGACCAGTGTGGGATAGACATATAACCAATGGATGTGAATAAGATCAAATTCATATATTCTTTTTATTAACGTTGTTAGAAGTTGCGGCGAACGGAAGAAAGAGCGAGGTCTTGCAAGGGGAAAGTAAAATACCTTAACGCCGTTAATATTAACCTCTTCCCCGACCGGGACATCCAGGTTCTCTGGGCCATCGGCATTAGTTGTAAATACAGTAACATCAAGGCCTGATTCGACCAATTTTACACATAACTCATGAACGCTTTTTATGGGGCCGCCGTATCGATAAGCGGGCATATAGCAGGGAACTATATGAAGTACTCTCATGTGCCTGTTAATTTCAATTGACTTTAGTCTCTATAAATTCAATTGCCGGCAAAATTCTCTTTACCCTTAACGCCGTCAATCACTGTTATCCAAAAAGGCGGGAAGAAAAGAAGGAGGTTTCTTATTAAGCAAAGAACATTTTCCATAAAGCCGAAGGGATCGCCCTTTAGACCTGCTACAAAAACTTCGCAATCAAAACCAAAGCCCTCAATGAATCCGGCTTCTGCCTCTACCCCTACGGGTTTATGAGTGATATCTTCCCAGAAATACCTGAAGTTCATATTATAAAGGTTGAAAGGGAAGGCCAACACCAGTCTGCCTGAAGGCTTAAGCAGCTCGTGGGCCCTTTTCAGAAACCTGGTCCTTTCTTCGATGTCGAGATGTTCATACACCTGATTGCCTGCGATCATATCAATCTGTCCGATTTTTGAATCATCTTCGAAGAAATCATAAAAACAGCCTTTTGATCTAAGCCAATCCTGTACTCTTCCGTCAGTGTCATAACCGAGATAATAATTCTCACTGCCTCCGTTTTGAATGAGACTCTGTGAAAAAATTGCGCTCGGAGCTGAGTCACTGCCGCCTGAGCCAAAATCGAGAACTGTCTTACCGTTCATGTCAAACCTGTTCTTATACCACTTACTGTACCTCCCCCACACGTATGTTCTTCTTTTTGTGAACCTATGATAGGCAAAGCTGCTATAGTATGAAGATATATTTTTTTCTTTATGTATCATTTATAGATTGAAACAGTTCTTTATACTGCGGAATCAGCACATCCGGATTGAATTCCTTCATATATTTTTTAATATTATTATCTTTAAGCGTTTTTAACATATGAGAATCATTAATTAGAGTCAATATTGCATCTGCAATATTATCAACATCGCCGGGACCAACAAGAATGCCGTTCCTTCCGTTTTCTACCAGCTCATTTAACGGCATATAATTTGAGGTAATAATGGCGCATCCATGCGCCATGCCTTCAACTAATACATAACCGTATGTTTCAGCATACGTCGGTAAAATCAGTATATCCGCTCTTTCCAAGAGCTGTGACTTCATCTCGTCTGTGACATCCTCGAAATAATTAATTTTCGGTTCATCTTTTATAGTCCGTATCATTTCACCCGATAATTTGCTCACAATATCAAAAGTTAATTCATCTGAAATCCCCTTTATCTCATGAAATGCTTTCAGTGCATCATACAGGCCTTTTCTCTCAGGCTCCCTCCCTATGAACAATAGATGTAATCGCGACTCTTTTTTAAGCTTCTTTTTCGGCAAATTAACTCTTATCATTGGAGGCAATACTCTTACAGGCGTCGAAAATCTGCAATATTTTTTCAGGCTCTCAGCGCCGCTTCTTGTCCATACCAGGACAACTGACGCCCTTTCAGCAAAATAATTTGTCATGTTGATTACCTGATTAACATCGGCGCTGCCAACTGATTGATAATAATGGGGAGGATTAATTCCCTGGATGCTCCATATAATCGGTATCTTTTTCTTTTGGCGACGATCAGGAATGAAAGGGAACAATACATTGGATAAAATAATATCCGCGCGCTCTGTGTCTATTCGCGGTATGTATATATATCGTGAACATTTAAAAACAAACTCGTTAACCTTGTCCGGTATTCTTATACTTGAACACTTTTCTAAAATCTTCCTGGCCTCTCGCAGCAATGTTCCTTTTCTCCCGACAAGAGATATTTCAAGGGACTCATCTGAGAAGTCTGTTAGATTTTTGTAGTAAGAAGTGTCTCCGGATATACTATTCAGTTCACGACTATTGATATTCAGGAGAACTCGCATTTATTCTCCTCAATGATAAGCCTTCTCATCGCAAATAACATCCCGGCAAAAGTCCAGAAATAAATTTGCACGATATAATTCTGCAAGATCTGGAACCCGACATATTGATAGACAAATGAATATGTTATTAACAGGAAAATAGAAAATGCCAATTCACGAAACTTTGAATTGCGTGTGTCCCGAAAGCACGACAATGCTTTAAGCCAAAGCGTTCCCATCATAAGCAGCCACAAAATTGGTCCCAGAATTCCGTATTCCCATATTAATGCCGCATATCCAGGCTCCGCTCCTTCAATAAATTCAATGCCGACAAAGTACATGCCCAGTGAACTTGTGCCGGTGCCGTGCCCGGAAAGGCCCGATTCAATTAATGCCCTTATAATTTCAGACCAATATAATATGCCTCTGGACACGGCCGTTTCACTTATCCAGATAGAGGTATCAGTGTTAAACATGGATGACAAAGGAACTGTAAAGAGATGGGATATTATAATAAAATAATCTCTCATATCCGCATCCAATGAAAATATCGTAGTAATGCTCAGCAAACCAAGAGATAAAACAGCAGCGATCTTTAATAACTTTCGAGCATCCCGCATAAAAAATAAATATGCCAGGACAGTGATGATAAAAAGATACATTGTAGTTCTGCCGCTTGTCACGAACATTGCCATTATTGTCAGAATAAGATAACTTCCAAAAAGCATTTTAAGTTTCATTTTCCGGAAAACTACAGATGTCCCAACTAATATTGTCGATCCAACTGACAAATATTGAATGAATCTGCCTGCATTGGCGAATATACTGCTTGGTCTAAATATTACCTCGTCCGCTAATGCGCCGGCCCGTCCCACAAATATATCAAGAGTTTCCGGTTTGCCGACCAGCGAAAACCACCATTGAGGCCCCTTAATCAATTGAATGACTGAGAGGACCGACTCGAGCGCTATCATTGTCAGCGTTAATATTATGAAATTGTTTATCCTTTTTTCAGTTGAAAAATATTTATAGGAGAGGAAAAACATCGGGATATAGAAGAATTGTGCCTTGAATCCAATAAACGGCAGCGCCGGATGTTTCAGGTTAGGATTAAATGATTGCAGCAAGGCAAATATCAGAAAAAGAACAAGAGGAAGCTTGATCGGGTTTTCTAATTTTGTTTCTTGCTGTTTGATAAAATACGCATAACTGAAACCAGCTAACATCGCCGCATAATATATGTCTTTTACGAAATAGAAAAGAAGATTGTTGTTGAGTAAAATGCGGAAGATATCTTCAATATTGATCCAGACAAAGAAAGAAAGAAAGACCATGTCCTTATGCCAGTTCAGGGAGATATAAACAATGCCGATTAAGAGTAGTAAAAGCAATATCGGAGTGAAAAATTCAACGGCAGTGAGAGCTCCAATAGTCAATCCGAGAAGAATCAAGACAATAAAAATTAAAGTGGAACGGGTATCATCAGTACGGTGCGATATGTAAGGCGAAACCAGGTTATTTATCATGATCTTTTATGATGGAGAAGTACTGTCCGGCAATGACATCCCAATCCAATTTGCTGTCATAAAGTTTCTTCCCATTTTCAGATATCTGTTTCCGTAGGTCTTTGTCCCTGATAATCTCAGATAATTTTATCCTGAAATCTTCCGCAGAGTTGAAAAACAAAAGATTTTCACCGTCCTTAAAGAGGGGGTCAATTATACTGCCTCTATTTGCCAGTACCGGGCGCGAATGTGATAATGCGGCTGCCAGGGTCCCGCTTCTTGTGCTCGGTCCGTCAGCGCGATTCAAAATGAACACATCTGTAATCTGTAGAAATTCAGAGATTCTTGACTCATTCTGATAGCCGGTACAATAGAGATAATCATCCAGTCCCAAATAGTGGATCAATTCATCGATCTTCTTCTTTCTTTGAGAATCAATTGCGCGAACACCACCGATTATCAGGAATTTAAAATTTATATTGCTGTTTTCAAGTCTGAATAAAGCTAAATTGTTTAATGTCTCTTCATAGTTGATGCCTGTTTCAAGCAACCCGAATGTTGAAACAATAATTGAGCTGTCATCAGCGACCCTTTCCCTAAACTTTTTCTTGTCTGCAAACTCAAGAGGGAAAACATTGATATTTGACCCTACAGGGATGCAATGAATATCAGACTTTTTCCAAAAGAACCATTTCCGGGCTATTTTTTCTCTTTGAGCAGTTGTCACTACGACATTGTTTGATATCATTCCCAATAGTAAAAACTGAAAACGATGAAGAAAAGATATTGAATAGGTTTTTATATTATTGCCCCAACTATTATAAGTCTCGTGTACAGTTGTTATGATCTTTGTGCTATAAATAATTTTTGCGGCAAGTAACCAGATCAGGAAATATAAACCAAATCCATATTTCGAATACATGAAAGGAGTAAACTGGAATATAATAATCCCGCATTTGCGTTTACTTATTTCTCTTAAAAAACTGAGTATACCTAAAACATTCCATAGCTTGATTGACGGACAAGCATTGTAAAAGGCGGTGGAATTCATATTTGAATTAACTATCTCAGGATGATTCGAAGTGATAACATCTACTTTATAAGCGCTGCCGAGTTTTGCTGCCAAACGCACAATATAATCACCAACGCCTCCTATCATCGGCGGGAATTCTCTTGTTAAAAAAGTTATATTCAATTTACGGATATTATCTTCTGCATAGCCCGACAAATGTCCAGCCTCCGAACAGCCTTTCATGTAATGCCGGGGAAAGAGAATATATTAATTCGGAAAGATGACCGTAAGCCTTACCGCGCCAGGATTGATATTGAGTGACTTTCCCTCTTAATACCTTATGGCCTGATAACCTTAAGCCGTTTTTGCTTATTATCGCCAGAAGCTCTTTTCTGTTCCACCTGTTTATATGTCCATATATTTCACGTGTCGTAGTCTTCCCTGCGAATCTCCGGTAGTGATAAAGAATATCCGATATCCAACCGGACTCAAGCGGTATAATCATCATGAAGGAATTTACTTCGGTAAATTGTGAAAGGAATTTGCCGGGTTGGAGAAGGTGTTCCAGTAAGTCTGCAAAATAGATCGTATCGAACTTGTCCGCTTTAACAGGCAACTCCTCGGCTCCGGCCTGAATTAAGTGGATCCCTTTTGACATGGACTCAGCCTTCTTCAAAATAGTGAAAGAAATATCCATACCGACCCCGTCCGCATTCAAATAATCCGCTATTTTCTCTAAAAGCTTTCCGGAGCCGGAACCTATTTCGAGCACTCTTTTAATCCCGCTCTTATCAGTGCTATTAAGAAAGCTTCTGAATAATTGAAATTTCCATTCTATATCCCCTGCATCAAGGTCAGGATGCATTGCAGGATAGTCAATCTCATAAAATTGTTTTAGAATCTGATAGGTGCGCATATTTAATATCGCTTAAGGCGGCTGCATCTCCTGAGGACGTATTTTTATTAACGAAATCATGTCCTTTATGTTCTGTCTTAGCCCCCTTGAACAGACTAAGTATATGGCATTAAGTATCATGAAAATTATCAAAGATAAGTATATGTTTTTTGCCGACCATGCGGCTATCGTAATTGTATAAGTAATAATCAGCAAGGTGGTAATATCGGTATATTTAGGTTTGCCGTAACTCTTCATGAAAAATCTATGCATTATGTAATAAGACGGGGAAGTAATAATTGCGGCAATAGGAAGACCGAGATAACCGAAGTAATAAACAGTTACCGGAGAGATAAGCCATAAAGCCAAACTGTTTGTAATAGTAAATTTCGCAATATCCGAGTTCCTGCCGACAGTTATTAAGCTGCTGGAATATAATCCAAATATTGTATTTACTCCAAAAGTCAAACACATCAGTATCAAAACATTTGTAACCGGATACCACTCCTGCCCGTAAAGAAGGGGGATAAGCCGGAAGCTAAAAGCAGAAAAAATAAATAACGGGAAACACGCCAATAAAAACTGGTATATCCGGCCCTCTTCAACGGCCTTAAGAATCTTCTCCCTTTCATTCTGAAACCTTGAAAATACCGGATAAGACATTCTGTCGGTTATTCCTATAAAAAAAGATAGTTGAGATACAATCCCGTCAGCAATTCTTATGATGCCTGCTGCCTCTATACCTGCAATGCGGGCAACAACAACAGGGTTCAAAGCGCCATTAATATTCCAGGGCAGCAGGGCCAGATTATAAGAGAATACGAATTTGATTATTTCTTTAAACAGATCTTTTTCCCACAACAGTCTGAGACTAAAAGGCCTGAACTTAAATCCGAGTAACGAGCTGAGGCCGCGACATATCTCTCCGATCACAATCGCAAAAATGCCCAATCCTGAAAATGCTGAGATCACAGAAGGCACATAAAAAGCTATTATTCCCGACACCTCGACAATACCCACTTTCCCATATTCCATTTCTCTTTCCATCAGGCTCTGGGAGATTCTTAAAATTGACGATATAAAGACGCCAATGCTGCTTAGTGAGATAAGCCAGTACAGCTCTTCCTTCCCGTACCAATGTGAAAGCAGGGGGGCAGCCGCAAAGAACATTATCACGAGAAAAGCCAGACCATTAAAAAAAACTATCGTAAAGCTCGTTCGGATATAATCGTCGCTTAACTCTCCATGCTTTCCTATCAGAAATCTGTTAACTCCCAAAATTGCGTAATTTCCCAGGAAGGTGACAAAAAAAGAAGATATTGCATAAAGACCAAACACCTCAAGCCCCAACAATCTTGCCAGTAATATGCTTCCGGTTGCAGATATAACTAATCCCGCAATTTGCCTGAGTGAAAGATTCAGGAACCCTTTTTTAATTTTATCTCTCATCTCAATTTAAAACATCCAGTTTTCTTGCAATAACAAGCAAAGAGCCGCCCTTTTTATCACGGTATCTCAGGAAATACCATGGCAGAAAAAACAGCGCCGCACAATAGGAGAAATATTTTTTGCCTTTTGCAAGGCTTCTATACGCAGACTCGAGTATTTTTTTAACAGTATTGTTGTTAGACTGTGTGTGAACTTCTTCGATTTTACTGTTTATACTGAAACTGACCTTCCCTGACAGGCCGGCTGGAAGCGCCTCCATAAATTTAAGGGGTTCATCCTTAATACTTACAACTTCAAAACCGTTCGCCTTTAGCAGAACTTCAAGACTGCGCCTGTTCCACGAAGTTAAATGATGTGGGGGGCAGTCCCATGTCTCTCTGCCAAAGACAAGACCGAGCCTTTCAGGATTAGGGACTGAAAATACTATATACCCCTTGTCCTTAAGTAATCCATTTACATTTTTCATAAAACCATAAGGGTTTTCGAGATGCTCTATAAGATGAAAAAAACAAACTATGTCAAAATTGGTTTTTAGGGGCTGGCTTGAAAACGCATCTAATGTCATACAGTAAACGTTCAGCCCCCTGCCTTTGCCTGTTTTAACAGCCTGTTCATTTATATCTATACCGACCGATTCATACCCCCTTGCCTCAGTAAGTTCCATGAAATATCCTTCTCCGCATCCAATATCAAGCAGCCTCCCTTCTTTAACAGGTGCGTTTCTAAAAAACTCCGAGCATTCCCATGTATGCTTTCGATCTGCATACAACGAGGGACGGAATTCCGTCTCCCTGTACTTTGCTTCATACCATTGTGATGAAGCCGCCCTCATCGGTTCGGAATATGTAACGAAACAGTTGGGGCACATATAAAGTTCGTATTCCTTCCAGCTCTCCATCGCCCTGGCATTAATTTCTTTATTACATATAGGGCAGCATTTCTTACCGGCTTCAAAATCTTTCATTGCCTTATGCATCTCTCGAATATCCCGGCTTTTTTAAGCAGCAACCTCGTTTTTTGCAGCAGACCGCTTCTCTTTAAGAGAGACTGGGCCGTGTTCCTTGATGCAAGGTACCCAATAAGTGAAGCAAAGACCCCCAATTTCCTGAAACTTTTTACATAATATTCGTACATATATTTTCTTCTTAATCTGTTCCCTAACCTTATGCCCCGTTTGTATATTTTTTTTCTCTGATGCAAAGACAATTCAGGTGTCTGGAATATCGGCTCATTGACCCACATAAGATTGCCATTCAAATAATCTTCTTTATTAACAACAAAATAATTATTCTCTTCTATCCAATCATACAGTTCGGTGTTCGGGAAAGGGATCAGGTTATAAAACCTTACATCTCTTAATGGATATTTGGCAGCAAGCCTGAAAGAATCTTCAATATCTTTCTCATCTTCCCCGGGAGAACCAATAAGGAAGAAAAGCTCCATATCGTATCCTAATTCAGAAGCGTTCTTGATCCCTTCCTCTATATCCTCAATGGACTCTCCCTTTTTTATGTTTTTGAGCACCTTGTTATTGCCGCCCTCAACACCAAAAGCCAGATGTCTGAAACCGATCTCCCTCATCCTCTCAAGAAGCTGCCGGTCAACCCTGTCCGCCCTTATCCCGTTAGGACAGTTTAATTCTATATCCAATCCTCTTTTTTCTATTTCACTGCATATGGAATACAGACGCTCTTTGTCTAAATTAAAACAATCATCGCTAAAGTTAAAAACACGGTAACCTTTTTTATACCAGTATTCAATTTCATCCACTACGTTTTGATATGATCGACCTCTCCATTTACGGCCAACGACCCTTTTTACACAGCAGTAAATACAATTATATGGACAGCCGCGGGAAGAAACGATATTAATCGACTTTGTATCATATTTATCAATTTTAAACTTATCATATGAAGGGTAATTAATTGAGTCAATGTCATGAATATAATTCCTGTCCCCCGTGTAAAGGACTTTATCGTTTCCCCTGTAAAGTAATCCTTTTATATCCTTATGTTCTTTTCCATTACACAGCTCTAATATTGTTTCTTCTCCTTCGAGAGTTATGCCGTAGTCAATATCCCGGCAATCAAGAAGCACTTTCTCCTTTAATAAAGATACGTGCGGACCTCCGACAACAATGTCAATTTGTGGGAAGCTCGATTTAATTTCTCTTATTACCTGATAATGGTGTCTGTACTTTGAGGTCATCAGACTAAGTCCGACTATATCCGGATTGAAGGCTGCTATATCTTTGAGAAAGGACTTCTTTTCTTCACGAAAGCGCAGATCACACACTTTATACTCAATGTCTGCACGCCTTAAACTCTCGGCAATATAGCCCAATCCTACGGGCCAGTTCGGCGTCATATAGAAACTTCCAGGATAATCGGGGTGAATCAGAAAAGCTTTTGAATATTTCATCAAGTCCTTGGGAATTCCAGGCTAACTATTAAATGCAGTCGAATTCCTGTATTTCTGATTGAAAGTTAAGAGCAGGCGATAAATTTTTTCCGACAATATTTTTTTAAGTACATTTTTAATATGCCATCGATATGGATGAAATATTTTAATTGCCATTTCCATCCATTGTCTAACAGCGCTTTCATTAAAATCTTCTGTCTCAATACATACAATATCTGAATTGAAAAAAGCATCCTCAATATTTTTGAGATAACCTTTTCCATTACAATACTCGTAAAGGGGCGTTCCTTTATGCGGGTTGACAATAAAGGGGGCAATCTCTCTTAGTCCCAGTGAATTGAGCTCTCTTAAGAACCTTATGGTTTCATTAAATGATTTTTCTGTTTCACCGGGATACCCGATCATTAAAAAGGCAACAGTGCATATCTTATACTTCCTGCACATCCTGACGACTTCCCTTGCCTTATCCAGAGAAACTTGTTTGTTCATAGCCGTTAAGACCCGCTCATTGCCGCTCTCTAATGCGAGGTTGAGCTGTTTGCATCCGGATATTTTCATGAAACTAAGGAGTTCTTCATCCAGGTGGTTTATCATGACACCGGAATTAATCGCCCAATTTATTTTTCTCTTTGCCAGTTCCAGAAATAAATTTTTTGCGCGCTTTTTATTCACAGTCAGATTGTCATCTTCAAACTCTATGTAAATGTCTCCGTAACGTTCTTTTAGAGCATCTATCTCTGTCATGACATTTTCCGGTGAACGTGTCCTGTATTTTCTGCCATATTCATTTCCTGAAGTGTGCAGTGAACAAAAGTTGCAGCTATATGGACAGCCTCTCGACGTAATAACGGAGATTGTTCTTTGATTTCGATTGCCTCTTGGCGACCTTTTAAAATACTTTTCCATTGGCAAAAGATGGCGGGCAGGGAACGGCAAAGTGTCCAAATCCTCTATAACAGGGGCAAGCCCGTTATCTATAATCTTGTTCCCCTGCTTATATAAAATTCCCCGTATTTCGGTGAGGTCCGTCCCTGACAATAGATTAAGCAGAGGTAATTCTCCTTCTCCCCTGACTACTATGTCCACATGAGAGGTCAGTGCTTCAAGAGAAAAACTGGTCGGATAAATTCCACCGAGTACTATAGGTTTTTCCGGGTAGCGGTCTTTTATTTCAGATGCAAATACTTCGGTTAAGAAGGAGAGACTGTTAAAAGGACACGAGATCCCTATGAAATCCGTATCTGCAGGTATGAGTCTCACTGTATCTTCAGGGCTCAATCCATAAATATAGTATTCCCTGCTGCCTTTAATAATTTTTCTCCTATGATCAACTCCTTCAGCAAAAGCATCTATAACCACTGCGTCATGTCCGTGCTTTTCTAAAAAAGCGCTTATATAACCTATTCCGAGGTTCTGAGAAAACCCTTCATGATTTTTAAAGTTGCTCTCTGAGAAGACCCAGGGAAGAGCTATTAGCGTTATCTTCATGTCAATTATCTATCTTGTCTCTAATATCTCTGAAAGCTTTTTCCTGAAAACAGGAAATCCGAAATTCTCTACAACCTTTGATCTCAGATATTCCGGATCATAAAATTCTTTTTTTACTTCCCCGGTCAAGACCCGAACAATATTCTCAGCAAGTCCTTTCTCATCGCCCGGATCAACTAAAACCCCGATCTCTCCGTCCAGCACTGCATCTACAGATCCGTCTTTGTTCCCGGCGATTACAGGTTTCCCACAAGCCAGAGCTTCAAGAAACACTATCCCGAACCCCTCTTTTTTGCTCGGCATGACGAATATGTCACAGAGATTGTAGTAATCCACTATCTCTTCTTCAGGTATAAAACCGGACAAGACAACGTTATCCTCTAATGCATTTTCTTTAATCAGTTTCTTTATTCTTTCGATATCATCTCCTGAGCCTCCGATTATATATTTTGTCTTTGGAATTTTTTTTATTACGTCTTTCATGGCAAGTATGACTTTATCGTATCCCTTGTATTGTTCCGACTTTGATAACCTTGCTATGGTTAGAAGGGCCTTGTCATCGTTCTTTATCTTCCATCTGTCCATGAGATACTGAGGTTTCGGCTTCGGCCGGAACCTGGCAGGATCAAATGTATTAGGGAGTATATATACATTTTCTTTTGCATAGTCCGGCAGCTGTCTCAAAATCTCCCCTCTGGTAAATCTGCTCACCGATAAAATCCCGCGGGAATGCCTGCATGCCAGGGACTTCAATCCGTTCATATTCCACGCCTCTATGCCGTGGGTTATCGTAAGATAAGGTATTTTGAAAATTTTATTTAATGCCATGCACAGCAATGAAAAATTTATATGGCCGCACAAGATAATGTCCGGCTTAAAATTAATAATCTCTCTGAATACGGCTGTCACGAACAGAGGTTTTCTCAGATATCTGCTCCTGCTGCAGCAATTGAAAGGATATTTAATATTGCCGGGCGGCTCCACGTCATTTATAGAGATAACATTTAAGGCATGGCCGAGTTCAAACAGCGCCTTTGCCAGGTAGTTGTTGAATGCCTGAATCCCGCCCTTATTACTAAACATATCGGGAACCAGAAAGAGGACCTTTGCTTGTTTACCGGCACAACGCGGGGCTTGAAGGGTCTTTAAATCAACAGATGTCTGATGCCGGCCTTTTCCCGGACTAGTATTCCTTTTTTCCGTCACCACCAGCCCCCACACCCTTGACCAATGGAGATTACCCTTCTTAAATTTGTCCCATGCTCTTTTTGCATATACCTTATTCAGATTCCCATTTGATACCGTGTCCTCGAAAATACCTCCTCCCATGTTCCGCATCCATATATCAAAAGGAAAAGTAAACCCCTGTTTTTTCCTTGTGACAATTTCTTTGGGGAGAATATCTTCAAAGGCTTTGACAAGAAGATACTTG
>JACQXH010000186.1 GCA_016208845.1 Nitrospirota bacterium
ACGGAGCGGCGTCTGGCGGTTATGGGGCGCCATCCGGTGGTTACGGAGCGCCATCCGGCGGTTACGGGAAATAACAAGAATATAATTTAAGTAAAGGGAGGGTGTATGATTGGAAAAATGAAAAGTATAAGGATAGTTTTCTTTGTAATTGTTGCTATTCTGATTGCAGGCACATCTGCACACAGCGCAGAGTATGCAAATCCTCAATTGTTATTATCACCGGCGGATGTAGAGAAAAATATAGGGAAGTGGGTTATTGTTGACTGCCGCGAGAAGGACCTGTACGATAAAGGACATATCCCATCTGCCATTCATCTTGGCGAGACTTGCAATAATTTTTTCAGGGAAGATTTAGATATTAAAGGGATCGGAATAGTGAAAAACCTGAAAATGAGGCCCCTTGCCGAGATAGAAAAACGTATAAGCAGCGTAGGCCTGAGTCTTGACAAGACCATTGTGTTTTACGACAGCATAGAAGGGGATCCGGCAAAAGGCAGGTTCCATGGCACCTTTGCAGGTTATGTTTTTGTTCCATTTTGGTATTTTGAGTATTTGGGACACAAAGATGTCCGCGTCCTTAATGGCGGGATTGAGGCCTGGACAGCCGCAGGGAAGGCCCTTGACATGAAGGAGAATAAACTTCCGCCGTCAAAATTTAAGGCTAAAGTAGTAAAGAACAGGCTTACGACAACAGATGAGATGTTGAAGATAGCAAAAGGAGAGATAAAGGATGTTCAGGTCATTGATTCCAGATTACCTGCTGAAAATTCCGGCGAACTTCCGGCACCGCCCGGACATTTTTTGGCTGACAAGGTCAAGAGGAAAGGACACATTCCAAACACGACAGTCAACATTCCTCACTTCCTGCTTCTTACTGACAAGCAGACCGCCAAGATAAAGTCTATGGATGAGCTTGAGAAGCTGCATGCCAAATTAGACAAAAACAAAAGAACAACCGCATATTGTTACATAGCAAACCGTATTTCCCTTGAATATTTTGTGTTAAGGTTGATGGGTTTTAAAGACCCTGCTATTTACCATGACAGCTTTATCGTATGGGGCAATGATGAGAAACTGCCTGTTGAGACAGGACCAACTAAATAATATCCAAATTATAGGGGAAAAAGGCGTCCCGAAGCATCGGGACGCCTTTTTTTCATTTGTTAAAGGGAATGGTCAATAATGAGTCATGGATAAACAGAAATTGGCTGTTTTTTCTCATCCCGCTTTTAACACTGATAGCATTCCTTGCACTTTTTTCCTTTCGATATCTGGATGACAATAAGCTTACAAGCTGGCAGTGGGCCTTTGCAGGCGTAAATATTTACTGGATCTTTTTCATCCTTTCAGCCGGACTGATCACCGCAAATATCCTGTCAAGGTATATTCTCATTGAACGAAATCAGGCTATATTCCTCTTTTTGCTGTCATTTTCGATCAGCGCTGTTTTCTGGAAAGAACCTGAGGTTATCGTGGAACCATTTATTTACGGGCTGATCTTCAGGTTTTTCGGGGAAAGCAGGATCTACATCCAGATATTTACAACCCTTCTTTTTTCGATGACCACTGTGCTTGTATATCTGACAGGCAGGGCCTTATGGGATAAAGATACGGGTTTCTTTGCAGGACTGCTGTTTTTGGGCATGCCTTACCTTTTCACTCAGGTGCCGCTTATGCTGGTCGATGTCGCAACGATGTTTTTTCTTACCCTTTCGATCTTCACTTTTATAAAGGCCCTGGATAAAGGCGGGCCGTGGCTTGCTGTTTCATGTTTTGCTATCGTACTCTCATTTTTTTCCAAATATTCAGCATGGATGATGCTTTCTGTCTTGATAATAATATTTCTTGTATATCTAATAAATTCCAGATTTCTTTTATTTGCAATAAACAGTGGGAATGAGAAAAAAGGCAGCAGGCCGGTTCTTAAGAGGAGCGGGATCATAGCATTAGTATCAGCGCTTTGTATAGGGATTATCATATTGTTTCAGTTTGACATAATATCAGCCCAGCTCAAACTCCTGCATGAATATCAGATGCCGGGTTTAAAACGGTGGGAAGAGGGTCATTTATCGACATTTTTTTATCAGATACACCCCTTTATAACGATCGTTGCAGTATATTCTGCTTATGCGGCCTTCAAAAAGAGAGACATAAAATATGTGATCATATGCTGGCTGATACTGATTGTAGTTTTACTTCAAATAAAAAGAATACGTTACATAATGGTGACTTTCCCCATGCTGGCCCTCATGGCCTCTTATGGACTGCAGGAGATCAGAAACAGGGGGCTCAGGGGTTTTATAGTGCTGTGCATAGTCGTATCATCTTTGACCGTGTCGATCTTTGTGTATCTTCCTTTTTTGCAGAAAATGAGCTCAGCAAACCTGAGCGATGCAGGAAAATTCCTGAATTCGATTGATGTTACAAAGGCGGAAGTATATACAATGCCTGTAACAGACCAGGTCATCAATCCTGCTGTTTCCGTTCCGATCCTTGATATTTTTACCAAAAAGACAATCAGCTATAATTATGAGGCTGGCAGTCTCCCTTCCAAAGAAGAAGTTGAGAAATTGCCGCTTAGATTTACATGGGAATATAAAAATCCTGATTATTATAAGGTTGCTAAAGGCGGTTCAAAAATAGCTGTAGTTGTGATATCGCCATTTCCGTCCCAGACTGTTCCATTTAATTTAGGGCAAAATATCTGGGCATTCAGTAAACATAAGGTTTTTAATTCCTCAGAACAGATTTTCCAGCATCAAACATTCGTTACTGTTTACTACGAGTAACATTATAAATCTAATTTATCAATAAGTTACCTGTATTTAGCGTCATATTATTGACGTTTTTGTTTTGGAAATTATGATCGTTACCAAAAATAATTGATCAAAAAGTGATTTTTTAGTAGACAAAAGGCACTAAAATCTTATAGAATTAATTATACTTCTTACAGATCTACTAAAACATCTGCAGTAAATTGAGGAGAGGCAGTTGTCGCAAACAAATTTTATTTGCCCAAAATGCAATAAAATATTTTTTAGGTGCCTCAACAGAGAAAACTATATATGCCCTTACTGCGGCAGTCAATATGTTAAATACAGTCTCTTAAATTTCTTTAAGCTTCTTTGCAGCGGCGGCGGCTGAGCCCCCGTAAAATAGTCAGGCAGGTTAGCCTGACAGTAAAGGCGTTCCTCCCGAGGCCTCGGGACGGGACGCCTTTTTTTTAATTGCTCTTCTTTTGAACGTTCTTTTTGTATAATCTACTCAGGTTATTTAGATTATTAGTTTGTAGTCTATTAGCTAAAAGACTACAGACTATCCACCTGAGTAGTTACGATTTTT
>JACQXH010000030.1 GCA_016208845.1 Nitrospirota bacterium
TGAGGATATTTCTTTCCTGCAGTTCCCTGACGATTTTAACCGCTGTATCTTCATCCGGGGCAGCGCCGAGGATAGCCGCAAAGCGCGGCATCCTGCCGTCAACAAGCGCAATACCAAGATTACGCTGAATGGTATCTGTGATGAACCCATTGTATACATAACCTGTCTCAGGGTCGGTCACAGGCTCCAGTCCATTTATATATCTCAATGCGAGGATTATCTCTTCGGCAAAAAGCGTAGCCATTCCTGAATCAAGCGCCTCTCCAAGATACGGCTTCCAGAGTTTTTCCTCCGGCTCCTCATGAAGCATCTCTCTGGTCATGCTGAGCGCTACCTTCATGTCTGCAAGCGTCTTCACCGGGAAGGCTGTCATCGCATAGATCATGGGCAGATAAAATGCGGTGTCAGGGAATTCAAAAACAAAGTCTTTGCCTTTTTCAGCAATAGCCTTATCAAGCATTTCCTCTGCTCTTTTTACAAGCGTGTTCGCCGCCTTTATGGCAGCAGAGGCTATTATCTTTGACATTTAAACCTCCATATATTAAGATTCATGATACATTATGTCTACTTAAAAAAATATCGATTTCTGTCATTCCTGCGTAAGCAAAAATCCAGGGGTCATCTGTTTTACTGGATTCCCGCCTTCGCGGGAATGACGACTTGACTGTAATTAGTTATTCTTAAAATTAAATAGATTAAAAACTCTCAGCTTATGAGCCATGTATCCTGTATCGTGCATCCTTCATCATTTTTTACATTTCCGGCATATACCATGAAACTCAATGCAGACCGCCAGCACATCAAAATCCCTTCTCATTTCATCTGAAAGCCGGATCTTGAATTCTTTATTTATATCAACAATATTTTTGCACTTAATGCAATACAAATGATGATGGGGGCCTGTGTTAGGGTCATACCTCTTCTTGTCAGGGTCTACGGTCACTACCTTTAGACCTCCCTTTTCAGCCAGGGCGTCAAGAGTGTTATATACAGTCGCAAATGACATCGTGGGGAATTGTTTTAGAACATCCTTATAAATGTTTTCCGCAGACGGATGTGTGCCGTTGCCGGAAAGGTAGTGCAATATCGCAAGCCGCTGCGGCGTGAGCTTCATTCCAAGTTGTCTGTATTGTTCCGGCATGATTAGAATTACATTTTACTGATAAATATTATCATTTTAGAATATTTATTGTCAAAGACCCTGTATAGAATCTATTGCTCAATTGACCCAGGAGAAAACTTATTTTCTCTGCTTCAAAAATGTCGGAATGCTGTTAGCTTCCCTTGGGCCCACTGTGATCTTCCAACCTTCAAGTTTGTCCTCAAGTGCTCCGCTAAGTATCGCGACCTGGCCCGGTATTATGAGTTCCTTATGTCCTATCTGGCCTTCAACGCCGCTTTCCTTTATGAACTGGGATATCTTGGCAGCAGTAAACTTTCCTGCAGCCCATGCGGTCAGCACTGACAGTCCTTCGCAGTCCATGACAGCAAGCCATGTCGGGACCTTGCTGTTTTCGACCTCACCAGACACTATAAAGTATGTCAGCGAGAAATTTGTCGTTATGAGCAAGGGCGATTCCGGAGCAGGCTCACCTACTTTATATATCTTCTGCTCGACCTGCATAGGCACCTGCGGGTCTGTATATATGTTCTGCCTCAGGGTGAATAGAGCGAGATTTTTCCATTTCTCTATACTGCTTATAACAACTATCGAGGAATATTTTGCAATGGCCACTGACGCTATTGCGGACTCAACAGCCGGATCAGCCCTCAATACAAAATTTATTATCGGATAGCCAAGCGGTTTGAAGTTCTTTTTAAGCGCAGAGCGCCTTATCTGCGTGTTGTTTTCAATAATTTCTTTTGCCGTTTTCGCGCCTGAGTCAAGCACCATATCATCAACGCCCAGAGATTTTATTTTTTCAGTGAGTGAACTCAGCGCCTCAAGGCCTTCAGCGCACACTCCGAGAGGGATCTTATGCGCCTTTGCAATTGCGGCCATTGCATCAGCATTATCACTTGCAGCGCCATATAATAATGGTTTTCTGCTGGCAACAGCCTTGACTGCCGTCTCTGCCGCCGCCGCGTCCTTACAAACAAGTATAATTGCAGTGAACGGGGCTTTTTCCGCAACAAGTTTGACAACGGCCTCATATCTCCTGCTGTCATTTGATGCATATTCTATCGATACAGCATCCACTCTAAGCTTCTGTCCCACGCGCTCCATTTCTGAACCCGACACCTCTGATGCTAATTTGGCGATTTCATCATCGCTCAGGGTATCTTTCAGGTTCAGCGCCAATGCGCATGGATTAAAAAATTTCTTGTCATGCCTGAAAAGAACTGTTTCTCCGCCCATCTTTACTGCCTTTTCACCAATGCCAAGCGCAAAAGTTCTAATTGGAGGGGCTGAGGCCTCTCCAAGGACCCTCTTGGCCTCTTCTGAAACATCAGGACATTTTTCAAGTTCAACACCGGCCTGCGCAAGTTTCATGGCAAAGGCCAGGCATGTTGGAAAACCGCATTTCTTGCAGTTTGTTTTTGGCAGAAGCTTAAAAATCTCAACGCCGCTTAAAGCCATTTTAACCTCCGTGGATTATCGTGATCCGTGATGCGTAATCTGTTGTTTTTCTCATTACGCATAACTCATTACGCGTTACTTAAATAAGTTCCCCTATAACTTTCTGAACGGTCTCTATCGCCTTAGGATGCCGCATTATCAGCAAATTCGTGCCCGCGATCAGCATTGCTGATGCCGTCACGGCCTCCCATGCTACCCCTCTTTCTTCAAGCTTGCCCCAGAGCGGGACCTCAGCTTCCAGCGCAGACACCTCTTTTATCTTCCATACATACATCCCGACATCGCCTGCAATAGGCGGCTGCATTGTCGCATCGTTTTGCATCAGGGCCGCAAGCCTTATTCTCTCCATAACAGAATATGTGTACTCGAGCCCGTAACCAAGGGCGGAACACATCGGGTCAGTAATGAGATTTTCCTTATTAAAACCCATCTGGGTTATCAATATGTTCAATTGCTTTGCGAGATTAATATCAAGCTCGGACATGGCAATAAGTTTATGATTATGCGCCAGCGCTGCCGCGACTATTGTCTTGTAATTTCCTTCCTGCGCCTTTCCGATTATACAGTTATGACCAGAGGCTGCCTCTGCAGCGGCCACAAGCACAGAGGCGTCTTTTTCAACATTGTTAGAACCCAAAATAATAAGAGGCACATTGATCGCTGCAAGAACATCCTTGACGGTCTTTGCCGCATCCTGTGCAGAACGGTTCTCCCGGTCCGGATGCGTGCCGATGAGCCTGAGGGCAATGGCCTGCGCCTTCAATTCATTCTGACAATGCATGGCCCATTTTACCGGATCACTGCTTACAGCGGCGTACTGAGCCTTAAGCGTCTCAGGCCAGTCATCAGGCGGTATGTCCTGTATCTCAAATGCGATAACCGGTTTGGCAGGGATCTCTCCTTCAAATGAAAGGAACGGGAGCGTGTTCTCCCCTCCAAAATTCAGGGTCTGCGAATCCTTGCCAAAACTTACGCCGAGGACTTTTCCATTGTAAGATTCTTTTGGAACAACGTACGCCATAATACCTCCAATTAATCGTGATGCGTAAAGCGTAATGAGTAATGGGCAAAAAACTACCCGTCACGGATCACGCATTACGGATTACGGTCTTTATGTTTCAAGATACGAATGGGCATAAAGTGTCTTGCCTAAGAAGACATCTGTCGTCTTCAATGTATCCATAAGCTCTTTATCGAGCGGGTTCATTATCGCCGCAGTAAGGCCCTCGTACATCAATAAGGTCAGATATACCCTGTCTATAAGCCCCCGCATGTTCTTGGGAACACCGTTAGAGATATTGCTTAGACCTACTACGGTCTTCATTGGGGGATCATTCAATTCCTGGAACATTTTAACGGCCTTGATGGAATGCATGGCCTGATCCTGTGTCGTACATACCTGAAGGATGAGGGGATCAAGGAAGATGTCCTCAAGAGGCACGCCGTATTCAGCGGCCCGGGCCATAATCTCAGCGGCTATTCCGCATCTCTCTTCTGCGTCTGCCGGCAGTCCGCCTTTACCGACTGTAAGGGCAATGACCTGGGCATTGTGCTTTGCCGCAAGTTCAAGTATCACAAACCTTTCAGGGTCGTTGGACGTGGAATTTATCAGCGCCCGGCCCCATGTGTTATTATGTGCCTTCAAGCCGGCCTCAAGTGCAGATGAATTCGTTGTGTCAAGACAAAGCGGGGCCTTGACCGTTTTCTGGATGCTCTCGACCATCCACTTCATAAGGTCCTCGCCCTTTTCCTCCGCAGGACCGATATTTACGTCTATAAAATGTGCGCCGGCCTTCCATTGAGCCTCTGCAAGTTCCTGAATAGGCTTTGGGTCGCGGGCATTCATCGCCTCTCTTACTTTTTTGGCAATAACGCTGATCTTTTCGCCAATGATTATCATCCCTTTATAGTCTCCTTTCAGAAATTCTTAAACAAGACACCGAAGATAAGTTTGTAATAATACCATACAGTTATCCTAAAGTAAATATTTTTTTTCAATAAATTTCAAAATAAGAATTTTAAATAAGAACTGTTATTAGATAGATAAAGAAGATTCTGCCAACCGGCAAATTTACATGCCTCAGACATAGAAATCGCTTCTCATGACAGATTTCTTTTAAAATCCGTTAAGGGTGATCTTTTGCTATTGACGACCGGAGGCCATATAAGTGTTAGCTGATGCTGTAATCAGCTACACGAGTCGCTGCCATCGACTTTATCTTCTGTCTGGAATCCACTGTCACTGATGTTTTTGAATCTTAGCCAACCTTGTCGTCCGTCTTTATCTATTATCGAAACCCACCAGACAAACTCAGGTGATTGCTGTAATGTTCCATTCGACCAGACTTCCTCGGTTTTATTTAACTCTTTTCCGTTAAACCAAAGATCGTATTCCCCTTCACCGCGGTAAGATAAAACGTACACCTGATCACCCTTCTTAAATTTGCCAAACGATTTATTAATGACAATGATTCCGAATTTTAGAATATGGACATTTCCGCCAATTGCGGTAAATGTTTCACCGGGCCGGATTGTGAAGGATACTGTCGAATCATCTCCTTCTTTGTTGAATGCTTTTAGAACAGAATGAGCTGTCCATTTACCAGACTGACAGCACTCGAAGGGGCAAATGTCATGCTGAATAAAGGGTAGTTTTGGTCTGACGCTTTGCGCGTGGCTAGTAGAGGTAACAAATAAGATAATTGCTGTCACAAACATGACGATGCCTTTTGAGTTCATGCGTCCACCTTTACGTATTTAATGACAGCTAACGATATCTATACTACGCAGGTAGGGTGAAAAGAGATCAGCCTTCCCTCTATAGAAAATTATAAGCTTCCCTTGTGACGTTTGTCACGATAAAAATCAAAAGAAGCGAGATTCTTTTAAGCAGCCAGCTTGTTTGCCTTAACATGCAGTTTACGTGTTCGTACGCCTGAAGAATCTTAATTATCTCAAGAATATTTCCAGGGATATCCCCTATATCAATATCTTATTCTTCCTGCAGACGACAAGCCCTTCTTTTTTAATTACCCCACCGACAAAATCTAATTTGTCCCTTGAAGAATATTCTTCTAAAGGATAACCTACGGGCTGGATGTCGGCTTTTATTCCCCATAAATATTTTTGCAGTATCACCTGTGACTCATAATGTGATTTATTTTTGAATTTATGAGAAAAAACTGCGATATCAATATCGCTGCCGGTTCGGGCTTGTCCTCTTGCCTGCGAGCCGAATAATATCGCAAAATCAACAGGGATATCCCTTTGAACTCTTATAAGGTAGTCTCTTAAGACTTTCTTTACTTTTTCTTTGATTTTAGCCATTTATATATACTCCTCGTCTTTTCCAATAACCCGGATGCCTTCTTTTCATTTATGGTTTTTCCTAAGTTTTCCCAGAATATACTATTTTTAGTTGAAATTTAAAAGAGTGGCTCCCCCGTGGCATAATCCACGGTAACCATTATGAAAAAGAAAGGAGCCACAGATGAAGGAAAACACAAGGAAGAGGAAAA
>JACQXH010000211.1 GCA_016208845.1 Nitrospirota bacterium
ATAAAATTTCTTCCGGTGATCTCGCTTATGAATTTAATGACCGTAGGGATCTCCACGTCAACAAAATTAAAAGTGATCTTCTGTTCGCTTTTCGCCGGGTCAGCAGCGGCAGGATGGACGGCCGCTGAAATAATGATGAAAGATAACAGGATGACGATAAAAAATCTGACAGGAAGTTTCATGAATTATGCCCTCTATATTTATAGATTAATGACTGACCATAATTGTAAACGATTTAGATGAAAAAATACTATGAAATTAATTAAACTTTCTTCTTTTAAACTATAACTTTGAACTTCTGGCGCTACCTTATATCATAGCTCATGGTGACCCGTGCGCCGTTTCTGATCAGATCAAGACTGACCGTATTCATCCCTCCAAGGGCAGACATCGTCTGCATGGCAACCTCGGGGTTTGAAATTTCAAGGTTATTTACTCTCAGCAGGACATCACCGTTTCTGATGCCGAGACTTTCATACAGGCCGTTAGGCCTGACCTCTGAGACCTTGAAACCCTCCTGTTTTCCATCCTGAAAATTGGGAAGAAGCCTTGCGTCTGTTAATATCTGTTCCGGATTTTTCAGGGCCTGCTGGACTCTTTGCTGGTCCAGGATGTATTGCTTTTCCCCGACCTTTTTAGCGAATGAGCTGCGGGGAGGGCCTGCGGTCTTAGACTGGATCTCTTCTGTCTGCGGCTCGGCGAGGAATATCTTTGATGTATTTGACCCGCGGGTTATTTCCACCCAGTCTTTATCTATTTGCGTGAGAACTCCAAAGTCATAAACCTTTGCGCCGTGCGCGAATACATCCTGTTCGGGAATGCCGGATACTGATTTGTTCTCAAAAATTGCGTAACTGAGATTTTCAGGGCCGACTACCGTACCGATGAGAACAAGGACTGCTGCGGGAGAACGGGTATCAGCATGATTGACTGAAGACAGCGGGATCAGTTTCAGGGGCTTTCCGAACGGGTTCTGTTCAAGGATGGGCGCATAGTTAACTATCTCCTTTATTCCTGAGGTAACCGCCTGTTCCTCACTTGCCGTTTTTATAATCTGCGCTGGTTTTTTTAAGAATAGTAAATTGATAGTATTCCTGGCAAAAAAAAGGACCGAGAGAAGAAGAACTGCAATAAGAACATAATTAGCGATGCGGATATTTTTTAAGGCGGATTACATTATACATTAGATTAAATAATCGGTTCTTCTATGTCAATATACAACAGGCTGTTGAAAAAGTCGAATTCGGATTGAATGCGACCTATATCTGTCATTCCCGTGGAAACGGGAATCCAGTTCTTTCAATATGTTCTGGATACCCGCTGAAGTTTACCCGTTCGGGGGGTATGACAATCGTTTTCGAAATAATGGACTTTTTCAACAGCCTGACAAGATAAGCATCAGGACGCAAATATCTTAAGGTTGTTAGTTGTCAGTTTTCAGTTTTTAGTCTAATAACCAACAACTATAAACTATAGACTTTATGTGCCATATGCGTGACTCAGTGGCAGACCTCGGTTTCTGACAACAGCAGGGCGACTTCAGGAAGTATGAATCAGGGCAGGGGAGTTTTATTCATGAACGACGGCCTGAGGAGAATGTTCTTGCTGCCGATCACTTCTATCTCCCCGTCCTTTATCAGTCTGTCAATTAAACGGGTCACCGTTTCTCTTGATACGGATGCGTATCCAGCGATATCCTTATGGGTGAGTTTTATGGTTATGGTCACTCCCCGCGGATTTTTTATGCCGCTCTGATCGCTAAGCAGTTTGAGCACGGCCCGTATTCTGTGCTCCGAGTCAGCAAAGCTCAGCACTCTGAGCCTCATCCATGCCTCTCTCAACTTTGAGCAGAACATCAGGGTCATCTGCCTCAGCACTTTGTTGTTCCCAAGGATATGCCTGTCAAAGTCAGCCTTTGAGATCAGCCCGATCTCTGAATCTTCCATTGCTATTACTGTTGCCGGAGAGGTCTTGCCGTCAAGAAGGGACATCTCGCCGAAAAATTCACCTTTGCTGTGGATCGCAAGTATTTGTTCTTTGCCGTCCTCGCTTATCTGGACGGCCTTTACCTTGCCGGAATAAATAAAATACATGAATTTCAGCGTATCTTCTTCGAGCAGGATTATGTCGTTTTTTGCAAAAGACTTTTCAACCAGAATAGCTTCCAGCTCGGATAACTCATTCTCAGTCAGGGAGGCAAGAAATGTCGTGTTCTTTATGAAATTTCTGAAGCTCGAATCGCCTGTATCTGATGCACTGAACTTTTTCATAAGCCTGTTTATATTATATCACTGTATTTATGAAATTCGCAGGGTTTTATATTTTTGCCTCTTTTAATGCATCTGCGCATGAACAGCCTGTGCGGTCAGGCAGGATGATTATGGTCTGCCTTAGAAGTTTTTTTATTTTTTCAGATGCCGCTCTCATTTCCTTTATGACCTCAGTGGTTGTCAGTCTGTGCCTGTTTATCCCGGCCGCGTAATTTGCGACTACCGAGATCCCTGAAAAACAGATCTCCGCCTCACGTGCAAGTGACGCCTCCGGCATCCCGGTCATTCCAACGACATCGCTTCCCAATTTGCCGAAGGCCCTTATCTCAGCGGCTGTCTCCAGTCTGGGCCCTTCTACTGCCATATATGTTCCGGTTTTATTAAGTGTTATGCCGGCCTTGGTGCCTGCCTTCAAAATTGTCCGGCGCAGTGCAGGGCAATACGGCTCAGTGAAATCTATGTGAACTACGCTGCCGGGTGATTGGGGTGAGATTGATTTTCCATCGTAAAATGTTGACTTCCTGTTTCTTGTCATGTCAATGATCTGGTCCAGCAGAACGATATTGCCGGGTTTGCAGGATTTATTGATCCCACCCACCGCACTTATTGATACAATCCTTTCTACGCCAAGTTTTTTAAAGCCCCATATATTGGCCCTGTAATTTATCATGTGAGGAGGGATGCTGTGATGACTTCCGTGACGCGGCAGAAATATCACTTCCGCGTCTTCAATATATCCTATTGTGTAATGGTCAGAAGGTGAGCCGAAAGGCGTCGAGAGCTTTTTTCTTTTTTTTATGGTCAGGCCTTTTATTTCATACAGACCGCTGCCGCTGATTATCCCGATCTTTTTCATATGCCTCTATCTTAAAAATAAAAAAATATTTTTGCCACGGATTATCACAGATTACCACAGATCTAATAAATCAGAACTCAGTCTCTGCTTCAATCAGTTTAACCTTTCAGTGAAGGGTTGTTATTACCCACCCCCTGGCAAAGGGGGAATCATCCAATCCACTCGTTACTGAATGGCTACCCGGTCAGTGGCAAATTGCCGTTTTCAGATTATTTAATGATATATTGTATAATTAAAATACTTTTGTCAAAAATAAGGCGGAAATAAAATGAGAATAATATCTGATGAGCAATTTTCCAGGGTCCTTAAGAAGGCGCTTTCCCGGGGCGGAGATTATGCTGATGTTTTTATAGAGCACAGACAGCACGTTTCCATGCAACTTGAAGACAACAAGATCGAAAAGATCGTTTCAGGCACGGACGCAGGCGCAGGCATAAGGGTCATCTTCGGAAATAAATCTGCGTATGCTTACAGCAATGATCTTTCTAAAGATTCTCTTCTGGGCCTTGCGGATGCCGTAAGCAGGGCCACGAATGATAAAAAGGACATCAGCATTAATTTAAAGAAAAGATCTCCCCATCTTGATTTTGAAATAAAACAGAACCCCCGTTCTGTCAGTGCAGACAAGAAAATATTTCTTCTGGAGAGCGCAAATGCCATAGCCAGAAAAGTCAGCCCTGAGATAAGGCAGGTAACGGCTAATTACCGGGATATGATCCAGAATGTTTATATTGCCACATCAGAGGGCGCTGTCTCAGAGGATGAGCGTATTCATA
>JACQXH010000212.1 GCA_016208845.1 Nitrospirota bacterium
CTTGTCGCGCGCGTGTAAGTGCAAAATGCCTGCGCCGGCAGAAACACATTTGACAGCGTCTTCAATGATCTCATCCACAGCAACCGGAACATATGGCGTATCTTTTTTGGTCGGATTCATGCCTGTTATCGCCGCATTTATAATAAGTTTGTCATAGGGCTTAAGGGGATGGGGGTCTGCTGTATCAAAACCATTATTATTTATTTCCCGGCTGATCATATTTCTGCCTCCATTCTGATAAGCTGGTTTGAAGTGTGGTCCATTCATCAATATCAGGACGGCCGAATTCGTGGACCTTCTTTAGTTTGCCGATTTCTTTATACCCGAAATGTCTTTTATACCAATCAATTGTTTCAGGTATATCCGCATTCGTAATAAGCATCTCAATGCCCTTCTCACAAAGCGCGAGCATGCGTCTTGTCTGAAGCGCCCTTCCTATCCCGTATTTCCTGAAGTCTGGTAGAACGGCCAAAAGGGTTGTTTTTGCCTCTTTCCCGGAGGTGATCCTATAACCGGCAGCTCCGACAATTCTTCCGTCTACCTTTGCCACAAAGAAACACCTCCAGTCCAGATCAGGCATTTCCGGCGACGGCACATGATGCATATTTGCTGTCTTCATAATCTCAAAGATGTCAGGAATATCTTTTTCCCGGGCTTTCTCTATTACAATTTCCATAAGTTTCGGCCCTATCTGCGTAAATCTCTCAACTTGTTAATTAATCCACCGAGCACTTTTTGGTCAGCCAGTTTGAGGCTTTCCCTGGAAACTTCTTTCAGCATCCATGCAGGATCAGCGTGCCAGAGATACTTCATAATCGTGTTTTTTCTGCTATTAAGCAGCCTTCGCCCAATGGAGGACTCGAAAAAAGGGACCATTTCATCATTAAGTCCTTTTGCCAACTTATTGAATTCATAGTTTTTGATGATCTGCTTTAAGGCGTTAGCTAATTCAGGGTCATTACCATTTCTTTCTACTGTTTGTAATGTCCCTCCGTAAAGATAATAAAGCAAATGCTTTTCTATTTTTATCTCTGAGAATTTCCTTAAATCCAGTTGTGTCGTGAATGAACTGCACCTATCCAGTGCTCCCACCGCACGAAGCTCTGCCATTGTGCGCAGGCACTTTTCACACTTCTCGCAATTAATGCCCTCCTCAGGCTTGAACAAACAGACGCGCAGATTTCTCAGGGCGACCTCTGATTGAGCGACTGCAAAAGTCTTTTTTATTCTGTCCGCTTCACAGCCGTCATGCACAATTGCCATGTCTTCTGTGCTCCATAACGGATCAAGCAGCACATGGGACCCCCACGGATCCATGACATGATACGGAACGGATGACGGGATATAAACCTCTTTCAGCCGCGGCGACAATAAAAGCGCAATACTTGCCAGAACAGCGCCATGAGCATCTCCTCCAGCCGGGATGAAGCTCGGTGAAATCTTCTCTAAAGACTCCGGAAGATTGGTCTCAACTTCAACCAGTTCCTTGCCAAACTCAGCAGCAACCTCCCTGACGGATTTTGAAGCCCTCCTGCGAAACTCATTTTTTTCCAGCTGAATATCAAATCCGTGAATAAAAATCAGGGTTGTTATCTCATCCCGGTGTTTAAGCAGTGTATAGAAAGCATCAATTCCACCGGAGAAAAATGCTCCTATCCCTCTATTGTCGTCTGATTCAGCAAGAGATGAGCTCTCCGCTTCTACTGATATTGAAGTGTATCCTGGAAACCACGCATTAATGATATCCTGGATTGTATGCATCCGCCATATTTCACCTCTTATATCGCGTATCATCCGATAGTCCTAATGAACTTCTTTGTTTAACAGGTTATTGAAAGGTATCCTTAAGGATCTTTTGTATTTTCTCTGTGAATTCCTTTGAACGGTTCTGAAAAAGAATACGCCGTTGGGCCACCTCTGTAACCGGCCATGGTTGGCTGGCAAGTTTTCCCAATATTTCGCTGAATTTTCCAGGAGAATCTTTTTGGTCATTATAATAATAGGCAAGCAGGTTAAACGATTGCATCAGGTCTCTAATTTTGGTGTCATCATCCATTGGATTACTGTAAAAATCCACTGCAATAAAAGGAGTATTATTTACTATGCAGGATATGCACGCATGCATCCTCTGAGACACGCAGAGGTCCATTAAGGCAAAGACCCCAAACCATTCAAGCGGGGTTAATCCCTTATCAAACAACGCGACATCCGCATTTCCATTTGGCACAGAAAGTCCCACGATCTGGAATCCCTTCTTTTTCATCTCTAATATGGCTTTATTTGTATTTGCAGTATCCTTTAAAATCATGCCGATCCGGGGACGGTCAAAATCCACTCCCCATTGCTTAAGCTTTTCTTTTAAATTTTGCTTATCTATCAGAGATGAAACATCAATGGAAAATGCAGGGTCCGGCACCCGCTCAGCCTTATCAGCCAAATTGGGGTCCAGCCACTCCATGAAAGACATTGTTCGCTCGTCACGAATTCCAAGCAATGCATAATGAGACAAGATGCTCTTCATTTTCTTAATATGACGACTGGGTATAGTTTTCCATTCTGTCTTTCCAATTGAAGCAGCGTAAGCTATTTTAGGTATTCTTATGCTTTCATCCGGCCAGTAGACATTGGGAAACGCAGGACACCACGGGTCCCTTTGCTCAGCTCTAAGCCCGAAAAACCGTTTAGTATAATTGAGTTTCCAGAGTTCATCACTTCCGGTAATAAGTGCGCTGTAGTTTTCTTTTATAAATTCAAACGTAGCCTGATGATCATCAGATTCAAACCTCTTTCTGCTTAACGGCAAAGCATTATCAACAAAGTCATGCAGTACCCTTGTCTTATCATCACGGACAGGGCCATAAGCCCTGACTTTGTTCGGATAACGATGATCGGTGACCTCGACCTTTATGTTTATAAGGCTGTTCTGCAAATTAGAAGCAAGGCAAAAGGCTTGCAGTATTCCCCCTTCATTGTAGCCGCTGTGGAGGGTCAGTATCCCGATTTTTTTATCATGATCCATTTCTGCACGCCTGTAATCCCGAGAGTATAAGAAGAACAGCCAGTACCTTGTTGGATACGCCGTCACTACCCTGCATGTGAAGATCGATCAGCCCCTGAACCTTTGCCATATCAACAATTTTACCAAGCGTCTCTCGTTCCCTGTTAATCATGTCGGACAGTTTAGTGCTGTCATACCTGATAGCTGAAGCATGATCAACGGCATAAGCAGACCCGGACTTCATAAGAACTGATGGGATCTTCAGGAGATTCCTGAAATATTTTGCATTGAGATATTTAAAATCTCTCTGCAGAGACGACCAAACCACATCTTTTGTAGCCGGAAGCCATGCCCCCTGTTTGACGGTCGCAATTGCAGCCAATGCCGGGAAAAACCTGGCCTGAAAACGTTTATACAGCTCCTGGTTCTCTGTAGCCATGAAGGGCAATTGAAAGAAATATTCTAATACCTTAACATCCTCAAATGGTACGATAAGACCTCCGTAATACTCTATCAATCGTTCCTGGAATGAAAAATAACGCCGTTGACGGGTGACAAGGTTCAGCATCAGGTCTTTAGTAAAGTCGCTGCCTGTAAATTCATCGCGAATTCTTTTTAACTTATTTGGGATCTGATACGCCAGCTCCTGCCAGCCCTGCATCTTCATCATTGGGGCAAGATCAGCCAGCGCAAAGAAATTTTCCGGGGTCTCAAGAGTATCCATTTCGCTTACGTGGGAAATATCTCCCGTCACTGTATCCCCCATAAAACCTGATATGAATATCCCTCTATCAGGGCCGATGGTTTCAAGAAAATCGATAAATACGCTTATTGTGGGTATGCGGAGATCGCCATTCAGGAGGAATGGATCCCCCCATCTTCTCAGGATGTAATCAGGCTTGTTAGGGAATATCTTAGTGTGGGATCCGACTGCAGATGCAACTCGCGGAGCAAGCTGTATATCCATACAATCGAATCCAGCAAAACAAAGTGCAATTCCTCAATCGCGTCCTTCCAGGAGATTTCAGGTCTGGGTTCAGCTCCGGCAAATCTCCTGTTACGAATGAACTGCAGAGTCCCTCCCTTGTAAACCATTAAAGATGAAGCAGGTACTATTTTTATGCCTTCATAAAGGGTCCTGTCTTCAAGCTGGTATCCAAGACAGAGTGATTCAACCACTCCCTGCTGATCCAGGGTCCTGCTGAAATCAGGACTGCAGGTGAGGATTGAAAGATTGGTTGATAGTGAAATACGGCCCTTTGAGTTGAGAAAATATATATGCCTGTTTCCAAAAGGATCAGTTGCCACATTGAGCTCCTGCGCCTTCTCGTCCCAAAGCACAAGTGAATAGCGTCCATTCAGACCACAGAGGCTCTCCTTTCCTTTCCTGCGCAGGAGATTGAACAGAGCATTCAACAGGGCGTCGTCAGTGTAATTGCTGAACCCGTCGCGGCCTCCTGCCCTGTCTTCGATATCATCGAGCCGGATATCGCCGGAAAGGAAAATCCAGCACCCGCTGTTATCCTTTGCATATTTTGGAAATTCATATTTATTCCCAAGCGCGTGCACTGTCAGTTTATCTGCTGACCATCTTTCCTGCCGGAGCCACGGACACCTCTCCAGTAATCTCTTAACACCTTTTTCGATGCCTGCCTCATTTTCCGGATATGCGTTAAATGAAACAACTATGTCCGGCATCTGCCAATCCTCTTGTTACTCATTCACAGTGCCTCGTATTTTCCTCAAAATACCAGAAAGGTATTTCCGGTCTATATCCTTTATCTTTTCCTTAACCGCTTCCCTGAACAGCCATCCCGGATCTGCATTCCACAAAGATTGGAGAAGCACGTTCCTCTTCCCCTTGGCAAATTGGACCCACTGTTGTGAAGCAATAAATTTTCCCCAATCATTATTCAGACTGGCTGCAATTTTTTTATATTTATAGGTATTAATGCAAAAACGCAAGGCATCAGTTAATTCGTCGTTGCCTCCTTTTTTCTCGAGCGCGCGCAGGTTTTCTTTTGCGTAAATGTCTCTTAATTCATCAAGCGTTATCCGTGAAACAGCATCAGGGTCTATCTTTTGAGGAAAGGTTTTGCAGCGCTCAAGCGCACCTACTGCCTGAAGCGCAAGCATCGTGCGCATGCACTTTTCGCATTTTCCGCAATTATATGAAAATTCCTTGCTGCAGGCATGGAGATACCTCAATGCAAGGTCTGACTGCGCGATGCGGGCGACCTTTTCCGGCCTGCCCACGTCACTGGCGTCAATCTCGAATGTCAGCCTTTCCGTGCTGAAAAGAGGTTCAAGCAAGGGATGTATAGCTGTTGGTTTCCAGTCCTCATAGGGAAAGCTGGAAGCAAAATAGATTTTTCTGAATTGCGGCGCTAATAAGAGTCCTACGCTCGCCAACGCAACACCGGCATATTGATCTTCCCAGTAAGTATATTCATCAGAGAATTCCCGGATATTTACTTCCACAACGACGAGCGATTTACCCAGCTCCTCGGCAATCCTCCGGATCTCCCCGGTCACTTTTGGTCTCTCTGAGATACTTTCAAACATAATGCCATTGATCAGGATCAACTTAGTGATCTCGTCATGATTCTTTAACAGGGTATAAAATGAATCCACTCCTCCGCTGAAAAAAGCGCCTACATCAGTAGCCTGTTTCTCTTTGTCAGACATTTCAGGCTCTGCACGAACAGGAATAATCTGGAACTCAGGGAACCACTTATGATACGTCTCCTGCATGGTTTGGGTTGCCGAGAGCAGTGCAGGCGAGACCAAGCCGGGTACCAGCAATGGCTCCCCGATCTTCATGGCCGGGAATAAGGCAGCAGCCAGAAAAGGATCAGAATTTTTTGATATCGGGCCTTCAGATACCCTGAATTTCAATTGATACGTTTTATGATCCATGGAAATAGAGGCAGAAGCAACTTGCCATCCATCTTCCATCGAATATTCCGGATTACTTATTGATATTGGTGCCATAAAACCTTTTCCCCGCGCCAAAGAGGTATTTCTGGTCTATTTTTTTCAGCTGTTCTTTACAGACCTCTCTGAACAGCCATTTTCTGTCAATTTCCCAGAGTGATTTAAAAATACTGTTTTTCTTGCCTCTCACAAATTTATCTCCCTGAGGTGAGTCAAGGAATTCCTTGAAACTCTCATTAAGCTGTTTTGTTATTTCTGTATATTTATAATTTCTCAGGCAAAAACGAAGGGCCTCTGCCAGTTCCGGGTCCTTACCATTATTTTCCAGTACGCGAAGGTTTTCCTCTGCAAAAGGGAGAAGTTGATCTCTCATCTTCACGCGTGAGACTGCCTCAATATCTATTTTTTTGTTGAAGGTTTTACAGCGCTCAAGCGCACCTATGGTTTGAAGGCCGATCATGGTACGCAGGCATTTCTCACATTGCCCGCAATTTAAGGTTTGATCAAGGTCCTCAAGGCAGACACGCAGGGAACTCATTGCAATATCTGATTCTGAGATACGGGCAAGCTTTTCTATCCTGTTTGCCTCACATCCATCGTGTTTCAATGTCAGCATTTCAGTGCTCCATAGTGGATCAAGCAAAGGGTGTGAACTATCCGGGAATGAATAGTCATAAGAATGATTGGCTGCAATGTATATCCTGTGAAACTGCGGGGATAATATGAGTCCTATGCTCGGCAGCAGACTGCCGTTGTAACCATATTGACCGGCAATCTCATGAACATTTGTTTCTATTTCAATAACATGTTTGCCAAGTTCCCGGGCTATACGCTGTATCTCCTGCGATATCCTGGCCCTATATGAAGCCCTTCCCAGTTTGATGTCAAGGCCGTGGACAAAGATGACCTTTGTGGTCTCTTCCCGATGTTTAAGCAGGGTATAAAATGAATCAACCCCGCCGCTGAAAAAAACCCCAACCCCGGCATTCGGGCTCACTGGACCGGATAATCCAGTCTCTGCCTCGACCTGGATCTTCTGATATTCCGGAAACCACCTGTGGAAAATTGCCTGTATGGTTTGGACTGCAGTGAGCAATTTGGGAGAAACCGTTCCTGAAATACGCAGGCACTGGCCGCCGGTCTTCATCGCAGTAAACATGGCTGCTGCCAGAAATGCATCAGAGCCCTTTGCTAACGGGCCTCCAGATGCCTTAAATACCAGTAGATGGGTCTTATCGTTTACAGTAATGGCCGCAGAAGCAACATGCCAGCCGTCTTCAATCCTGTATTCAGGTTTGCCTGTTCTTATCACAGCCATATCATTCGGTATTGATTAATAATTTCTCTTCTTTCGTATTAATGTTGAAGGTAGTTCCTTATTCTGATAGCATGCCTAGACTTTTTGGAAACGTCATTCCCGCTTGTCGGGAATCTT
>JACQXH010000213.1 GCA_016208845.1 Nitrospirota bacterium
CTGAACATCTATTCCCTCTGGAGGCCGGCCCCTCTTTACAGGGCCTTCAGACTTGAAAAAGCGCTGGGTACGCCTGCAAAGATCTACTATAAATACGAAGGTGTCAGCCCTGCAGGAAGCCACAAGCCCAATACTGCGATACCACAGGCCTATTATAACAGGCAAGCAGGTATGAAACGGATCGCCACAGAGACAGGCGCCGGCCAGTGGGGCTCGGCAATGTCCCTTGCGTGCAACTTGTTCGGCCTCGATATAACTGTGTACATGGTCAAGGTAAGCTACAACCAGAAACCATACCGCAGGATCGCTATGGAGACATGGGGGGCGCGTGTCTATGCCAGCCCGTCCTCAGCAACACAGGCTGGCAGGAAGATCCTCGAGCAATACCCTGAAAGCCCGGGCAGTCTCGGCATCGCCATCTCTGAGGCAGTGGAAGATGCGGCGACACATGATGACACAAATTATGCCTTGGGCTCTGTGCTCAACCACGTCCTTCTGCACCAGACCGTAATTGGGCTGGAGACAAAAAAACAGCTTGAGATCGCAGGGGATTACCCTGACATTATCATCGCAAGCTGCGGAGGCGGGAGCAATCTTGCCGGCATCAGCTTCCCGTTCCTGCAGGATAAGATACACGGCAGAGATATAAGGGTAATCGCGGTTGAACCGTCATCATGCCCTACCCTTACCAAGGGTGAGTTCAGGTATGACTTTGGCGACACAGCAGGCCTTACCCCTCTGGCAATGATGTACACGCTGGGACATGATTTTGTTCCTCCCGGCATTCACGCAGGAGGATTGAGATATCACGGTGATTCTCCGCTTGTATCACAGCTTTATCATGACGGATTGATCGAGGCCAGGGCATATAACCAGATTCCTGTGTTTGATGCGGCGCTGAAATTTTCGAGATCAGAGGGCATAATCCCTGCGCCTGAGAGCGCCCATGCGATAAGGGCCGCCATTGATGAGGCCCTGCTGTGTAATGAAGAGGGCAAAGAAAAGACCATACTCTTTAATCTCAGCGGTCATGGCTATCTTGACCTTCAGTCATATGCAGATTATCTTGAGGGTAAATTGAGGGATTACGAATACCCTGAGGCAAAGATAAAAGAGGCGCTTTCAAAACTGCCGGTTATTTGATTTAGGTAGATAGCCTGTAGGTATTTAGTCGTTTAGCTATAAAACTACAGACTAATAATCTAAATTGCTCATTACCTAACAGACTACAGTCTAAAACACTAAACACCTAATTTACTTAAAAAAGGAGGCTTCACTATGGGAATGATAAAAGAATTTAAAGAATTTGCCATGCGCGGAAGCGTTATCGATATGGCGGTCGGTATTATAATCGGCGCGGCCTATGGTTCTATCGTCAACTCGCTCGTCTCCAATATCATAATGCCTCCCATCGGCCTGCTATTGGGGAACGTAGACTTTGCCAACCTCTTCCTTGTCCTGAAGCATGGCGCAAAGGCATGCCCTTATGCGTCTCTTGCAGATGCCCAGTCTGCCGGCGCTGTTACTATCAACTACGGCCTGTTCGAGCCGGTGACACAGAAATGCCCGTATTGTTTGTCAACAATAACCATCGGCGCCACGCGCTGCCCGCATTGCACGTCAGAGATAAAAGAGGCGTGAGGGGAGCCGTTTCCAGCCACCCCCATTTAGCAATTACCTAATCTCATATGATTTATTCATTTATTTTTCTTACTTTTAAAATCAAACTGGACTCTTGCAAAATTAACCTGTGTTCATCTGTGCTAATCTGTGGCTACATATTTTTTGTAACAAAAGAAGTCCCCTTGCTAAGTTAGACTAAATAATTTAAATTATCCGTATTAAGGAAGACGCTATTTTTTAAATTATGGAAGACCTTTCCCTTCACATACTCGACATAGCAGAGAACTCCATAAACGCCGGCGCAAGCAAGATCCGGATCAAGATCAATGAGTCCCCCGGGAAGAACATCCTTACCGTGGAAATCAGCGACAACGGCAAGGGCATGGATGAAAAGGCAATAAAGATGGCGCAGGACCCTTTCTATACCACCAAATCAAGAAAAAAGGTGGGCCTCGGGATACCCTTTCTGGCCCAGTCAGCGCGGGAGGCCATGGGCGACATTTCCATTAGATCAGGCAAAGACAAAGGAACAGTGATAAGTGCCACTTTCCAGTATGACCACATAGACAGGAAACCCCTTGGGGATATTGAACAGACCTTGACCGTGCTCATAGCCGCAAACCCCGTAATTGACTTTGCGTATGAACACCGGAGGGGCAGACGCGTTTACCGTATGGACACCGCAGAGATCAAACAAAAGCTCAGGGACATGCCTATAAACCACCCGGAGGTAATAAAATATATTAAAGACAGTATAAGTCAATGGCTAAATGACACAAAAAGTATTATCGTATAAATGTTAAAATAATGGGGTCAGTCTTAATAACCTAATTTTTCATCTCAGAAGGGGACAGCCATGGCAAAAGAAAAAAAGAAAATTCTGGTGCTGGATGATGATCCTGTTGTTACGCTGAGCTGCAAACGAATCCTAGGCGCCGAAGGCTTCAACATCACTACGGTTGAAAGGGGAGAAGAGGCGCTCAATAAATTATCAAAAGAAGATTTCGATCTGCTGATCTCCGACGTACGGCTCCCTGACATAAGCGGCATGGCCGTTCTTAAAGAAGCCCGCATCATCAAACCTCAGACTGACATTGTTATCATAACCGGTTACCCGACCCTTGAAGACGCAAAGGAATCCATAAGGCTCGGCGCCTTTGAGTATATAGAAAAACCTTTTACCCCTGATTTCATGATGAATGTGGCTAACAAGGTTTTTGACAAAAGGGGCTGGATACTCAGGCAGGCCTTTATAGATGAGTTCAGGGAGCACATCATTCCCTTAAGAGACAGCGATAACCCTGTAATATTTTATAAAGAAGGCACATGGGCCCGGCCTCTTAAGAATGAACTCTGGGAAATGGGCTGTGACCTCAGATACTGGTTTTTAACAGGCAATCTTATGAATGTCGAGTTTATCAGAGAATCCGGGCCTGTCCTGGCCGGTGAGCCGTTTGCGAGGATCTACACGAGTTCAGGACAGATCAATGACCTGCAGTCGCCAATGAGCGGGGAGATCAGGGGGATAAATACAAAGGCCAATGATATTATGACGGATCTGTTGAAAAATACGACTGAAGGCTGGCTTCTGTGGCTTGCAAGGGTATTGCCTTTACAGAAATGAACTGGTGAACAAGGGACAAAGGCGCAGCGGCATAAAGGCGCCAGGTTAAAATCTTTCTTTGTGCCTTTGCATCTTTGCCACTTTGTGCCTTTTTTAATATTTGATTTTAATTTCCAAGAGGAAAATATATGGAACATAACAGGGCTATTCTGGTTGTTGATGATGACCCTACGATCATCAAGGCTTGCGAGAGGGTGCTTAAGAGTGAAGGATACAGCATTGATAGCGCCACAAACGGTCAGGCTGCAATAAATATACTCCAGGATAAAGATTATGATTTAGTGATTACAGACTTGAAAATGCCTGAGGTCAGCGGCATAGACCTTATCAAATGGGTCAGGAGCTCAAAGCCGCAGACAGGAATTGTTATTATCACAGGGTATCCTTCTCAGGAGACCATCAAAGATGCCCTTGATCTCGGAATAATTGACTATCTTCCAAAGCCATTTTCTCCGGCCCTTCTGACAGAAGTTGTGGATAAGGCCATAACATATATATCTTCAACGACCTTGCCGGACAAACCCTCTGAAGAACAGGAGATAACCGCAAAAACAAAGGACCTGGAAAGAATAATAAGCGAGAACCGCTCCAAACCGGGAAGTCTTATCCCTGTGCTGCAGCAGGCCCAGGAACTGATCGGCTATCTTCCACCTTCTGTGCAGAGGCATATCGCGAGCGGGCTGAACATGCCTGTCAGCGAGGTTCACAGCGTTGTTTCTTTTTACTCATTTTTCACTATGAAGCCCAAAGGCAAACACAACGTCAGGGTCTGCCTGGGTACAGCCTGCTATGTAAAAAGGGCTGAGGAGATCCTCCAGAAACTCCGGGAAACTTTGAACATAGATGTAGGCGAGGTAACAAAAGACAAGAAGTTCTCGCTCGAAAGCGTCAGGTGTCTCGGGGCCTGCGGTCTGGCGCCTGTAGTCGTAGTTGATACTGAGACATACGGGTCGATCGACCCGGTAAAGACATCTGAGATACTTAAGGCATACGAGTAGAAAGGGGGGCTGAAAAATCAAATATTAAAAATCAAAATGCAAAATGAAGGAATTTCTGCTATTTAAATAAAAAACTTCCAGAATTTTGATATTTAAATTTTTATTTTTGATTTTGACTTATATATGGCCAAATTAAAGATTGAAGATCTGCTGAAAATAAAAGAGGAGCACAAATCAACTCTTACCTTAAGAGAAGGGGGCTCCAGAGTCAAGGTCACTGTCCATATGGGAACTTGCGGCCTTGCGGCAGGGGCCAGGAACATAATGAGCGCATTACTTGATGAGATCGAGAAAAGCGGGACTACTGACATTATAGCCACGACCTCCGGATGCGCCGGCTTGTGCAGCCGGGAACCAATGGCAACAGTAGAGATACTTAACAGGCCGCCGGTCAAATATGGGGCATTGACCGATGAAAAAATACGCAGGATATTCAAGGAACATATAATTGGCGGCAATATTGTAGAACAATATGCGCTTGTTATCGGGAGTGAAACAGCTTATTAAAAGATCAAATATTAAGAATTAAAATGCAAAATTAAGGAATTCATTTCCACAATTTTAA
>JACQXH010000201.1 GCA_016208845.1 Nitrospirota bacterium
ACGATAATAATTCAGCCATACATCCTGGCGCCACTGAAATATGCAACTTAGCTGATGATGACTGCGACGGGCAGACAGATGAAGGCGTAAATAATACATATTACCGTGATGCAGATGCAGACGGTTACGGCAATCCATCAAGTTCAACCGCAGCATGCACACAACCTTCCGGCTATGTAACAAATAATAGTGATTGTAACGATAATAATTCAGCCATACATCCGGGCGCCACTGAAATATGCAACTTAGCTGATGATGACTGCGACGGGCAGACAGACGAAGGCTTTGTTAAATACAGCTATTACCGTGATGCAGATGCAGACGGTTACGGCAATCCATCAGTAACTATCCAAGCCTGTACTGCGACTCCCGGTTACGTCACAAACAATACAGACTGCAATGACAGTAATGCAGCTATCCGTCCTGGTGTTGTAGAGATATGCGATGGGGTGGATAATAATTGTAATAGTCTGATAGATGATTCTCCAGATAACGATGGGGATGGTATAAATAATATTTGTGATGCAGACGATGATGGCGACAGCATAACTGATTATGAAGAAGCCGTATTCGGCACTGACCCGCTGAAAGCCGACACTGACGGAGACGGAGTGGATGATATAAATGATGAATTCCCGTTAGACGCGTCAGAAACCAGGGATTCAGACCCTAAGGAGATCCAGATTACTACAAATCCTGCAGATCAACGTCTTCCTGTAATTTCAGGGGGATATATTGTCTGGCAGGATAGAAGAAACGGAATCTTCAACTGGGATATTTATATGTATGATATCTCTGCGGGCAAAGAATCCCAAATTACTACATATACTTTAGATCAAAATTATGTTGATATTTCAGGAAACCGTATTGTATGGACAGATGCGAGAACTGGAGGTGGGGATATTTATTTATATGACATACCCTCAAAACAGGAGACTCGGATTACCGACAATCCTTATAGCCAAGCTGCTGCTAAGATCTCAGGAGACCGTATTGTATGGAACGACGGAAGAAGCTTAAAATTTGAAGTCTATATGCATGACACCTCTACAGGTCTAGAAACCAAGCTTGCCCCTGCGGCTAATGCGGGGTTTTATTCTTTTGGCATTTCAGGGGACCGTATTGTATGGGATGAAACCATAAACGGCAATCGCGATATCTACATGCATTACATCCCTACAAATCAGGTAACACGCGTTACTACTAATACATCCGTACAGTCCCTGCCTGAAATTTCAATGAACCGTATTGTATGGATAGATGATAGAAATGGAAATTCGGATATTTACATGTACGACATTGCTACCGGAGTTGAGTCCGGTATTATTACAAACATGTCAAGCCAAAAACGTCTTTCTATTTCAGGAAACCGCATTGCCTGGGTGGATAATAGGTCTGGAATTGACGATATTTTCATGTATGACATTTCCACAGGAAAAGAGACACAAGTAACAGCTCATACAAGCAATCAAGTAAGTCCTTCTACAATCAGTCCTTCAATTTTTAGAAACAGGATTGTCTGGGACGAATATAGAAACGGAAATTGGGATATCTATATGTACTCTGGCGACGGAGTAGGTGACAATTCTGACAATTGTCCCTATACCTATAATCCTGCACCACAGGCAGATTCAGATGGCGACGGAATCGGCGATGCATGTGATTTTGATGCTGACAGCGATGGAATGACTAATGATTGGGAAACCCATTTCGGTTTAAATCCAAACAATTCTTCTGACGCCAGCAGCGACATTGACAATGATGGTCTTACCAACCTTCAGGAATTTCAGGCAAGGACCGACCCAACAAAACCCGATACAGACGGGGATGGTATAAAAGATGGGTCTGATACTTGTCCGCTCACTTTTCCCGTAAAGATCGGAATTGTTAATTATTCCACGCTCCAAACAGCATACAATGCAGCAGCAGGAGGGAATACTATTCAGAGCCAAAATGAGCGCTTGACCGGAGATTTAAATGTCGATCAGACCAAGTCTGTGATCCTCAATGCCAGTTATGATTGCAACTATACAGCAGCTACCGGTGTAACAAGTATCAACGGTAATATGAGGGTTACAAACGGAAAACTAAAAATAGACGGCGGGAAGTTGAAAATAGAATAAAAAATCGTACAGCGTACATCGTACATACCACTGTCTGATCTGTCTGCCGATAGACAGGTCAGACAGTGGTTCCCAATTGAATTCCGGGGGTTGCCGTTTATAAGTATAATTTACCCAAATAATGCAATTAACCACAGAGGACACAGAGGAACACACTAATAAAAAAGAAAAAAGATTCATTTTTATTGTTTTTCTCTGTGCACTCTTTTGTGCAAAATAAAGATCATATTACATAAGCGACTTAGCTTATGAGAACACAGAGAACCCTTTGGGAATTAAAGAAATTAAGAGTTAAGTGAATTATCTCTGTGTACTCTGTGTTTTCTTGAAATGCATTTTCCGTGTTTACAAATAAGTAATCCCTCATGATTTGGTAAAATGATGTGTGAGATATCTATTTCTATTTATCTTCCTTGTAGGTCTCCCTGCCCTGTTGCATGCATCAGATATCGATACGATCCAGAATAAGGACGTTGTCATTCAGTTTGAAAAGCCCCTGCAAAATGTTGCGAGAGGCATATCTGATATCTATCCTGAGATCAAGGCAGACCTTGAGGACACATTTAAATGGCAAATAGACTTCAGGCCTACGATCATATTAATTAAAGACAATAAGACGTTTCAGGAACAGGTCAGCAGTGGTCTGATCGTTGCTGTTGCGATACCCCAGCGCGATCTTATAATTATTGACAACTCCAAAATGAAGGTACGCCCGTTTTCCCTTGAGACGACCTTGAAACATGAATTGTGCCACCTCATGCTCCATCGTTATATAAAAGAAGAAAACCTGCCCAGGTGGCTGAATGAGGGCATTTCCCAATGGGTAAGCGGAGGCATACCGGAAATGATAATGGAAGAAAAAAAGGACGTTTTCAAACAGGCCGTCGTCTCTGAAAGATTAATGAGCCTTAGAGCTTTGAGAGATGGATTTCCCGGAGATGAAATATCTCTCGTGCTTGCCTATGAAGAGAGCAAGAGTATTGTGGAGTATATCATTGGAGAATACGGCGCTGATGGAATGCAGTCGGTTCTGGGTCGCCTGAAAGATGGTGACAATATTGACGCGGCTATACTCAAAGGGCTCTCCATCAGTCATGAGAGGCTCGAAAAAGACTGGCATGAGTATCTGCGAAGAAGGATCACCTGGTTAACTTACGTGAGCAACAATATATATACCATACTGTTTTCCCTTGGAGGACTTGCAACGATCTATGGGTTCATCAGGTTCCTCATAAGGAAAAGAAATTACAGAGACGAGGAAGATGAGGATGACATCAGCCGGCTCGAATGATATGAAAAAAAATATTGAAATTCTTTATAATTAACTGTGAACGTAATACAACAGCGGATATTATACCCGGCTATACTTCTAATAACAGTTATAGCGTTCGGGACCATCGGATATTCATTGATAGAGCAGTGGCATCCGTTCGACTCGCTGTATATGACGATAATCACCCTCAGTACGGTCGGATACGAAGAGATCCATACCCTGTCAACAGCCGGCAAGGTCTTTACGATAGTCCTGATCCTTTCAGGCGTAGGCGGAATGTTTTACACCCTGTCCGTTGCGGCAAAGGTAATAGTTGAAGGAGAATTAAGAGATATCTTAGGGAGGAAAAAATTGAGCAAGACAATAGAAGGCCTCAAAAATCATTATATTATTTGCGGTTATGGAAGGATGGGAAAGATCATTTCAAAGGAAATGGCGGCCCATGGGGCGAGTTTTGTAGTAATCGAAAAAACCCCTGAGGTGCTTGCATCTATCGACAAGTCTATTCTTGCATTACAGGGCGATTCGACCCAGGATGCTGTTTTAAAAGAGGCCGGGTTTGAGAAGGCGCGCGGACTGATATCAGTGCTCTCATCTGATGCAGACAACCTTTATGCGGTGCTGTCTGCGCGGGAGTTGAATTCCAAACTCAAGATAGCCGCAAGGGCCAGCGAGGAAGGCGCAGAGCAGAAACTCATACGCGCAGGCGCGGACAATGTCATTTCTCCTTACCACATAGGAGGCCAGAGAATAGCCCATACAATGCTTAAACCCGCAGTAGTCGATTTCATCGAGTTTGCTACAAAGAAAGGCAACATAGAGCTTCAGATGGAAGAGATCCGCGTGAAAGAAAATTCCCACATTATAGGCCGCAACCTTGATGAATGCGGGATACGTAAAGAGCTTGGAATAATCATTGTTGCAATAAAAAGGGCTTCAAACGAAATGGAATTCAACCCGACCTCAACCAGCCTCATCAGAAAAGGTGACACGCTGATCGCCATGGGCGAGGTAAAACAGCTCAAAGAACTGGAAAAATTAGTGGGGGCCTGAGCATTACCGCTGGATAAATCCAAAATATCCCTCAGGAGCCCTTTATCCCCACCTCTATCTGCCGCTGCCTGATAGCCTTTATCCTGTCGCGTATCTCTGCCGCCCTCTCGAACTCAAGCCTGCCTGCCGCTTCTTTCATTTCGCCTTCAAGTTTCTTTAACGTTGATCCATCGCCGTACTCGATCTTTTCCTCTGCTACTGCAGGCACGGTCCAGTAATCTGCTTCATAGATCGAGCTGAGTATATTAGTTATATCTCTTATGATGGATTTCGGTGTAATGTTATGTTTGACGTTATATGCCTTTTGGATCTTACGGCGTCTCCGCGTCTCATCCATGGCTGTTTTCATTGAGCCGGTCACTTTATCAGCATAAAGTATGACCCTGCCGTTAATATTCCTTGCCGCCCTGCCCGACGTCTGAATGAGTGAACGGGCTGAGCGCAGAAAGCCCTCTTTGTCCGCGTCAAACACAGCAACGAGCGACACCTCCGGCAGGTCCAGCCCTTCTCTCAGCAGGTTCACTCCGATAAGAACATCGAACTTCCCGAGTCTCAGATCTCTAAGTATCTCTATCCTCTCAAGGGTGTCTATGTCTGAATGGAGATACCGCGCCTTTACTCCCAGCTCATGATAGTAGTCTGTTATGTCCTCTGCCATCTTCTTTGTGAGAGTCGTAACCAGCACCCGCTCGCCTTTTTCAGCCCTTTCTTTTATCTCCTTCAAAAGGTCTTCTACCTGACCCAGGACCGGCCTTATCTCCATCTCAGGGTCTATCAGCCCGGTCGGCCTTACGATCTGTTCGATCATCCTGCCGGAAGACTTCTCCCTCTCATAATCCGCAGGCGTTGCAGACACATAAATTGCCTGCCTGACCCTTTGCTCAAACTCACCGAATTGAAGCGGCCGGTTGTCAAGGGCAGAGGGAAGCCTGAAACCAAAATCTATGAGCGTCTGCTTTCTGGACCTGTCGCCTGCATACATCCCGCCTATCTGGGGGATTGTGGCATGGGATTCATCTATTACTATGAGGAGGTCTTCGGGAAAATAATCTATGAGACAGAACGGGGGTTCTCCGGCCGCCCGGCCGCTCAAATGCCTTGAATAATTCTCTATGCCGTGACAATAACCAAATTCCTTCAGCATCTCCAGATCAAATCTCGTCCTCTGTTCGATCCTCTGCGCCTCAAGCTGTTTGTTATGGCCAAGAAAGAATTCAATGCGTTCTTCAAGTTCATCATTGATCGCTGAAAAGGCCCTCTCGATCCTGTGACCCGGGGTTATCCAGTGGCTGCCGGGATAGATCGCGATACTGGGAAGACGCCTCAAGACCCGGCCTGTCAGGGAATCAAACTCGTGGATGGCATCAATATCATCGCCGAAGAATTCCACCCTGATTGCATTGTCGCCTGAAAAAGAAGGAAATATCTCAACAATATCTCCCCTCACCCTGAATGTGCCCCTCTTAAAGTCCTCACTCCTTTCATAGAGCATATCTATGAGCTTTCGCAAAAAGGCATCCCGCTCTATGTGCATGCCCTCCTCGATGACGATATGCATGTCGAGATAATCCTGCGGTGAGCCGATACCGTATATGCATGAGACCGATGCGACCACTATTGTATCAGGCCTCTCAAGCATGGCACGGGTCGCTGAATGCCTCATCCTGTCAATGTCGTCGTTTATAGCAGAATCTTTATCAATATATGTGTCTGTTGCAGGGAGGTATGCCTCAGGCTGATAGTAGTCATAGTAACTCACAAAATATTCCACAGCGTTCTCAGGGAAAAAGGCCTTGAACTCTCCGTAAAGCTGTGCCGCAAGGGTTTTATTATGGGCGATGACCAGGGTTGGTCTATTTACATTGGCAATGACATTGGCAATGGTGAATGTCTTGCCGGAGCCTGTCACCCCGAGAAGGGTCTGATGCCTGATATCTTTCAATACGCCGTCTGTCAGACTTTCTACAGCCTGCGGCTGATCGCCGGCTGGTTTGAAATCAGACACGAGCTTAAATTTGCCGGACATTTTCATGTTGTGTGCGTGCATATTGGTTATTATACACTCTCTATATTAGTGGTTATGTTAACCCGGAAAACAAATGGTCAAACTTTGTCATTCCGGCTTGTCCGGAATCGTTCTTTATTTTCTTTAAGATAAGCCCTCCGATTCCGGACAAGCCGGAATGACGTTTATATGGTTAATTAACCATTTATTATAAAATTTGCACTCTCATGCAATGGGACGGGATTTATGGGACAAAATGTTTTCTAAATCAGGATACGGGGACATACAATACATTGATATTTAACTATAAGAAAAGATAACATAATTATAAGTGTTTAAACATAATTTGCGGAGGATTTAATGGCCAAAGGCTGCTGCGAGACAGGAAGAGAGGACAGGCTTAAACAGTATCAGCTTAATACATGGAAGATAAAGGAAGCCGAAACAAGGGCCTTTAAGTCAACAGACCTTTTGTATTCCCCCCGCTATATTCAAAAGAGGAAAAACGGCTTATTTCTTTTGATCGACCCTGAACTGCCTAACTGGATAAGCGTAAATCACCTGGGAGCAGAGATCATCAGGTTATGCAATGGTAAACACACGCTTGCTGATATCCAGAACGCCATAATTGATACATACGGCGCATCTGATAGGAAAAAAACCGCCGGAGAGGTCTCAGATTTTATTAACGCGGCCGGACTGCTCGCATTTATCTCTGACTCCCCGGTCTCAAGGCCTGAATATGCAGGCAGGGGCAAGGCGATCGCCCCATACAGGCTGGATGAATTGTGGATATACACTACCCTCGCCTGCAATCTGAAGTGCAAACACTGCCTTGTGAGCGCCGGGAGAGAGCTTAAGAAGGAATTGACCGCGGAAGAAATAAAAAAACTTGTCGATGACGCGATTGAATTAGGCGTTAAACGTTTCTATGTCACAGGCGGCGAACCATTCTTAAAAGACAGCATATTTGACCTGATCCGCTACATTACAAAGGAAAAAAAGAGGGAACTCATCATCCTGACAAACGCCACACTCTTTGATGATAAAAAAATAGAGGCCTTGAAAAAAGCGGCGACACCTAAGCTCTTAATTCAGGTGAGCCTTGAGGGACCCAGCGCAGAGGTACACGACAGGCTTCGCGGCAGAGGCAGTTTTGACAAGACAGTGGATGGGATAAAAAGGCTTGTCAGCATAGGCATAACACCCGTCGTCTCGACAGCGATCAATAAATACAATGAAAAAAATATTGCAGAGACCTCAAGGTTCTTATCAAAACTCGGGGTAAAAGAGCACAATATCCTCTGGATGCATACAAAAGGCCGGGGCGCGAATAACGCGGATGAATTGTTCGTCCCTTCTGAGAAAATTACCCATGCGATGAAGAACCTGAAAAAGCTGTACAGGGAACAGGAGGTCATCATAGACAACGTGGAATCGTTAAAGGTAAGGGCCCGGACCAGGAGAGGAAGGAAGAACGACCTCTGCAATAACTGCTATGACAAAATATGCGTGAATGCGGACGGACATGTTTACCCATGCGCCTCCCTGAACGGAGACAAACACTTTGACGCTGGTTCTGTCAGGGAAAGTTCTCTCAGGGATATATGGCTGAACTCAAAGATCATGAACAAGTGCAGGGCCAACAGCGTTCAGGAAAAGGCAGAATGCAGAGAATGCGACATCAGGTTCTTCTGCGGAGGCGGGTGCACGTCTCACAGTTACTATGCGAGCGAAGTCGATAAGGGCAAAGGCTCAATTAAAGCGATGGACCCTTACTGTTCAACATATAAAGCGCTGTTTGAAGAGGTCCTGTGGGACCTGGCCTCAGAGGGCATAGCTTCAACCGGTAACGGCCGTACATATGAAGCCCCCCTTGTATATAATGCGATGGACGCAAAACTGCCGGGACATTTGGGCTCAGCGGTCAGGTCAATTGATGATTCTGTGGAGGTCGGGTGCTACCACTGCTCCTGCGTGCTTTCGGTCGATGTTGAGGATGATGAGGAGGTGTGCAAGCCTGAGATAAAAGGGCATGTGACAAAGACCGTAAAGAAGAAATTTTCAAAGGCGGCAGTTGCCCCTGTTGAAGATTACTATTGTCCTGCCGGATATGACCCGAAGGACCTGGCGCATATACCAGATGAGGTCCTTGCCGTGTCTTATGGGTGCGGCAATCCCGCGGCCCTGGCTGATATAAAAGAGGGAGAGACGCTTGTTGATCTGGGTTCCGGAGGAGGCATTGACTGCTTCATCGCCGCAAAAAAATCAGGCAGAAAAGGCAGGGTGATCGGGATAGACATGACCGATGAGATGCTTGATAAGGCGCGGGACAGCGCAAAAAAAGTCGCAGGAGTCCTCGGATTTGCAAACATAGAGTTCAGACATGGGAACATCATGGAGCTTCCTGTTGAAGATAATTCAGTGGACCTCGTGATCTCAAACTGCGTAATCAATCTTACGGAGGACAAGACAAAGGTGCTTGAGGAGATATACAGGATATTGAAGCCCGGAGGAAGATTTATTATTTCAGATATTGTGTCTGACAAACCTGTTCCGGGCTTTATGAAAAGAGATAAAGAGCTATGGAATGCCTGTATTTCAGGCGCATTAACGGATAAGAGGTTTAAGGAAGCGGCAGAGGATGCAGGCTTCCCTGACGTCAGCCTGACAAAGAATTATCTCTATAAAAAAGTAGAGTACATAAACTTTTATTCAGTCACTATGAAGAGCGTTAAACAGTTGCAGATAAATGACAAAGGTACAGAGGCACAAAGGCACAGAGGCACAAAGGCACAGAGATAGAATGCTTCTTTGTGCCTTTGCACCTTTGCCACTTTGTGCCTTTGTTGAAAATTTTGATATGAAAAGAGAGGGTTAAGATATGAGAGTTACCTTAGTCAATTCCCAGGTGCTGGACGGCAACAATGTTGTTCCGCCTCTGGGGCTTATGTACATTGCCGCTGTACTGGAGAATGCAGGGCACAAGGTCCAGATCTATGACGCAGACCCCGAATTCCACGACAGCATCGTGACTGAAATAAAGGAATTCGATCCCCAGCTGATAGGCCTCAGCTTTCTCACTGTCGGCTACCAGAGGGCTTTCAACTTTATGAAGAAGTTGAAAAAGGACCTGCCTGATGTAACTTACTGCTCCGGAGGCGTTCATACGACTGTAAAGCCGCGGGAGACCATGAATGAATTCGGCCTGGATTTTATAGTCGTCGGAGAAGGCGAAAACACCATTGTAGAGGTGTGCGAAAGACTGGAAAAGGCCCAAACCCTTGAAGGCGTAAAAGGCGTCATGTACAAAAAGAACGGGGATATAATAGACAACGGCAGGCGCGAATTGATTAAAGACCTGGATACCATCCCCTTCCCTGCGCGGCATCTGATCGACATGACACCATACCTGAAACCGCCGGGAATTATCAGGGGTTATGCAACAAAAAATCAGACAACAATTGTCACAAGCAGGGGCTGTCCTTTCAAATGCATATACTGCGGCAGTCATAACATTTTCGGAAGGCAGACAAGGAGACGCTCTGTAAAAAACGTTGTTGATGAGATTGAGCATCTCCATAAGAATTTTGGCATAAAAGGCATATACTACTGTGATGACACTTTCACATTAAGCCCTAAATGGGTCAGGGAATATTGCGAGGAGCTTAAACGCAGAAATCTGGATGTTAAATGGGCAGGCCAGTCAAGGGTCGATCAAACCGACCGGGATCTGATGAAGCTCATGAAAGACTCAGGCCTTGTCCAGCTTGATTTCGGCGTTGAAAGCGGATCAGAAAAGATCCTGAAGGTGCTGGGCAAGGGAGGCCACGGCGACAGGACCGAACAGATCAAATATTCATTCAAGCTCTGCAAGGAACTTGACATAAGGACTCTCGCAACATTCATCATCGGCAACCCCGAAGAGACACGAGACGACATAGAACAGAGCTTTAAAGTGGCAAAGGAGATCCAGGCCGATTACACGGCATTCTATTTCCTGACCCCCTACCCCGGGACAGACATATATGACATGGCGCTGAAGAACGGCTGGCTCGATCCCAACATACCATTCTCGGAGATATGGGCGCACAGACAGCCTGAACTTCCGCTGATGGCAATAACATTCGGCAAAGAGGAGCTGAGAGACATCCGCAGAAAACTCCAGAACGCCTTCTTCAGAAGGAATTATCTCAGGAACTCCGGGAACATAAGTTTTTACTCGATACTGTTCAGCATACTCTTCAAACATCCTAAAGTATTTTTAGAGGCATTCGGGAAACTGCTCAGGACCGGCAGGATAGATTACATAGTCGAGACCCTCAATGCAGAATACTGGCGGATGAAGAAGTATGAAGGGGCCGGTTAGGAAAGAGGACATACCCGTTAAGATCATCTCTGTTACAGGCGCCCACAGCAATGTGGGCAAGACTTCTTTGTGCTCGATCCTGCTTAAAATGCTGAGCGGCTATGGAGCTGTCAAATTTACAAAGACCGCCCTGCTCACTTCGCTAACTTATGATAAGAAGATACTGCGTGAAGAAGGTAAAGACACGGCATTATTCCTTCAATCCGGGGCAGAGAAGGTCCTTTGGATACAGTCTCCGTATAATGAGCTTGAAGATGTCCTGATGCTTGCCATCGGCAGAATGAGGGGCCTGAAAGGGGTCATTATAGAAGGCAACAGTCCTGTGGATTTTTTAAATCCCCATCTGATAATATTCATTATCGGAAATGACGGAAAAATAAAGGCTTCGGCAGAAAAAGTCAGCAAAAAGGCGGATATAGTAATTATTAACACCAATAAACAGACACTGGGGCCTTCATTCCCGGCTGTAATAGGCAGGAAAGGGGCCAGGGTCTTCCGGATAGACCTCGAGCACAGGAAAGGTGAACTCAATGAATTCCTCAGATTTGTCAAAGAAAAAATTAATACAAGCTCGCATTAAACAAGCGGCTGTCGACAGCAGGATCACCTGCCCCTCTTTAAGGAAGCTCGCAGAGGAGCTTCAAGTTTCCTACAAAGCAGCCGGCGAAGCGGCAAATGAGCTGAAGGTCAAAATAAAAAACTGCGACCTTGGATGTTTTAAATGAGAACAGATGTCCTTTTTTTTGAACTGGCCCTTACCTTTTATTTCCTTGCCACGATAGCGGGGATTGCGGGCCTGTTCAGGAATATTAAATCATCCTTTAAGGTTATTCTGACACTGTCAGTGATCGGATTTGCCCTTCACACTGCCAACATAATTGCAAGATATGCCATTGGCGGACACATCCCCATAACCAACCTTCACGAAGCGGCTTCATTTTATTCATGGTGTATTGTGCTCTTATTCTTTTTTCTTGAATACAGATACAAGATAGGACTGCTCGGCTCTTTCATAATGCCGATTGTCTTTATCCTGATGATCTCGTCCTCTGTAATGCCGAGGGAGATCAAGCCCTTGAGCCCTGTGCTGAAAAGTTACTGGTTCGGCATTCATACAGGACTGGCCTTCATTGGAGACGCAGCGTTTGCAATGGCCTGCGGTGTAGGCATCATGTATCTAGTCCAGGAGAGATTTGTTAAATCAAAACACCTGAGCGGTCTTTTCCAGAGGCTTCCGAGCCTGCAGGTGCTGGATGAAATTAATTATCACCTGATAACCCTCGGGTTCCCGCTTCTCACTCTTGCAATAATAACGGGCGTGATCTGGGCGAATACTGCCTGGGGCAGCTACTGGCGCTGGGAACCTAAAGAGGTATGGTCCCTTGTGACATGGCTTATATATGCCCTTGTGCTTCATCTCAGGATCAATGCCGGATGGAGAGGCAGAAAGGCCGCCATCCTTTCTGTTGTTGGGTTTGCAATTGTCATCTTCACATTTTTCGGTGTTAATCTCATCCTTAAAGGACTTCACACCTTCGTATGAACATCATAGTAGTAGGCCTTAACCACGATACTGCAGGCATTGAGATAAGGGAAAAGGTTGCCTTTGACGGGCCGAAGCTTGAACAGGCCACTGATGCGCTGAAGAACCATCCGGGTGTTCATGAGATCATCATCCTCTCAACATGCAACAGGGTCGAAATATACTCAAATGTCGGTGATATATCCTCAGGCCCGGAGCATATAAAACAATTCATGTCGGTTTTTCATACCATGCCAAGGGAAGTTCTTGATAAAGCACTATATGTTCATTCAGGAAGGAATGCCATAAAGCACATCTTCAGGGTCGCTTCGAGCCTTGACTCTATGGTAGTCGGAGAACCCCAGATCCTCGGGCAGCTTAAAGATGCATTTGATTTCGCGCTAAAGAAAAAATCTTCCGGAGTCCTTCTTAATAAGGCCATGAAAAAGGCGATTTCTGCCGCAAAAAGGACGCGGACAGAGACAAAAATAGGAGAAAACGCGGTAAGCATAAGTTTTGCGGCAGTAGAGCTGGCAAAGAAGATATTTGAAGATCTTTCAGCAAGGACCTTTATGCTCATGGGCGCAGGCGAGATGGCCGAGCTCGCGGCCCGGCACCTGATCAATAATGGCGTAAAGTACGTCACTGTAACAAACAGGACCTATGAAAGGGCGGAAGAGCTTGCGAGGGAATTTAACGGGAAGGTTGTGGAATTTGACAGGTTCATTGAGGAACTGGCGCACACCGATATAGTCATATGTTCGACAGGGGCGCCTAATTACATACTTGCAAGAGAGCAGATGCAGAAAATAATGAAGCAGAGAAAGAACAAGCCAGTGTTTATTATTGATATATCTGTGCCGAGGAATATTGACCCTGAGATAAATGACATGGACAACGTTTATCTGTATAATGTGGACGACCTTCAGGGGATCGTAGCCACTAATATTCAGGAAAGAAGCAGGGAGGCTGAAAAGGCTGAGAAGATAGTAGAGGATGAGGTTGAGTCTTTCATCAAATGGCAGGAATCGCTGTCCGCAGTCCCGACCATCGTTGCGCTGAGGGAAAAGGCCGAGGCGATCAGGAAGGAAGAACTCGAAAAGATACTCGGCAGGCTCGGCAGTCTTGGAGAGAAAGATATCAAGGCACTGGAGTCTCTGACAAACTCCATTGTGAATAAACTTATTCATTTCCCAACCGCTGCGCTCAAAGCTGATACCGAAGACAAGGAGACCATTATTGATATTATTAACAGGATATATGATCTGAACACAACCTCAGAAGGCTCTGGAGATAAAAAGCATGAAGAAGAAAAATAAAGTTGTCATCGCAACCCGCGGAAGCAAGCTCGCCTTGTGGCAGGCAAACTGGGTAAAGGCCCGGCTCGGGGAATTAAATCCGGGCGTTGAGATCGAGCTGTTAAAGATAAAGACTACAGGAGACATGATACTCGATGTGCCCCTTGCAAAGGTCGGGGGCAAAGGGTTATTCGTGAAGGAAATTGAAGAGGCCCTTATCAGAAAAGAGGCTGACCTTGCGGTTCACAGCATGAAGGACGTCCCGACAGACTTGCCTGAAGGCCTTCACCTTGCAAGCGTATGCAAAAGGGAAGACCCGAGGGATGCGTTCATAACTAAAATTCAAAATTCAAAGTTCAAAATTCAAAACTTTATGGAGTTGCCAAGAGGCGCCAAAGTCGGCACAAGCAGTCTCAGGCGGTCATGCCAGCTGCTGAGCATAAGGCCTGATCTGGAGATAGTCCAACTGCGCGGCAATCTGGACACGAGGATGAGAAAACTCGACGAAGGCCAGTTTGACGCAATTATCCTGGCTGCCGCCGGAGTCAAAAGACTCGGCCTGGCTGAAAGGATCACAGAATTCCTCGAACCCGGCATAAGTCTTCCTGCCATAGGACAGGGCGCAGTAGGAATAGAGTGCAGGACTGATGATGAATATATCAACGATATCCTTAGACCATTAAATCATCCTGAGACATCAGTGTGCGTTAGGGCAGAAAGGGCCTTGCTGAAAAAACTTGAAGGCGGCTGTCAGGTGCCGATTGCAGCTTATGCACGGCTTCTAACAGAAGGGGCCATGGTCCAGGGGCAAGAGTCAGTGGTTACGGGTCAAGGGTCAGGCAACGCGTCACTCGCCACTCGTCACTTGTCACTTGTCCTTGACGGGCTTGTTGGGAGTGTATCCGGTGATACAATTATAAAGGGTAGTATTACCGGTAAACCGGAAGAGGCAGAACAGCTCGGCATCAGGCTGGCAGAAGACCTGCTTTCGCGCGGCGCAGGAAAAATACTTGCGGAGATATATAAGAAAGGTTCTTCTCCCATTTAGTCGCAATAAGTGCTCGCGGATGTCATTCCTGCCCAGAACGGGCAAACTCCAGCAGGAATCCAGGTTAACTACGTATCTTTTCATATAAATCCATCCAATTGGGATTTTATTTCTCAATCAGATTTAACTTCCATTCCCTCTTTATGTGCGATTTTCATCTTTCCTAAGTTTTTTAAGATTAGTAATTTTTTTTGCATTTGTATTGAATTTGCATTAGTATTGCATTTGGAGAATCAATGAATAAAGAAATAAATGAGATTATCAGATTATGTTTGGCGCTGGACAAAAAGGCCTTTGAAATTTACGGCAAACTGGCAGAGACCGGCGAAAACGATGAGTTGAACCAGTTCTGGAATACAATGTGCGATGAAGAGCACAACCATGTCGAATTCTGGGAGAGACTGCAGAAATTTGCTCAGGAAGGAATGATACCGCAGGTATTTGACAATGCCTGGCAGATCATCAAAGAGTTGAAGGACCTGATAGAAAAAGTCGACACCCTTTTTGTAAAAAGCAAAAAGCCTATGAGTACATCCAATTCCCTACTATTAGCTTACAAGCTCGAATTCTATCTCTTGCACCCCGCATTAGGAACACTCTTTAATTTCGTCAGGCTTTTTGATGACCACAAAAATCCTGCTGATGAATACGATCATCATATCAGCATGTTTCTTGAAGCGCTGAATAAATATGGCTCAAAAACTCCTGAGATTGAGTATCTGGCAGAGGCCCTTC
>JACQXH010000202.1 GCA_016208845.1 Nitrospirota bacterium
GCAAAGCCCGCTATCCCAAGAACGGCCATGGGCCTTCCTGGCCACCATGGCCTCAACCATGCATGAAGGTAAAAACTGTAATATGCCCACAATATGGTCGTCCAAAGTTCCTTTGGTGTCCATATCCAGTAAGTCCCCCACGCGAGGTACGCCCAGATGCCGCCGAATATCATTGACAGAGTAAACAGGCAGTAGCCGATCAGTACCGCCCTGTAACCCAGCCCTTCAAAAGAGCTTTGCCTGTCGCTAAGATACACACCACCGAAGACAGCAGCAATACCAAAAAGCGCGTATGACATAAAGGCCAGAACAACGTGGCATTCAAACCAGAAGGTCTTTAAGACCGGCGGCAGTGGAGAGTTGTGCTTCGCAGCGGTCATTGCAAAGGCTGTAAATACCGCTGCAATGACTGCAGTAGTGTTTAAGAAGCGGCAGCGGTCCTTTAAGGCAAATGCAAAGACTATGGAAAAAGCCGCCATGGAAGCGGAAAGAAATATAAGCGTATCATGCGGGCCGACAAGGGGGAGCCTTCCAAGCTCGGCACCCCTTGTAAATATATAGACGATCTGGAGAACGAGCGCGGGATAAAGAAGCGGTTTCTTCCACAAGACAAAAAGGTAAGAAGCAAAAGATAAGGCCAGAATTGTCATCAGGAGGATATTTTACATTATTTTAGCGATAGACAGGCCAACAAGACCCGAAAGTTCCGGAAAAGCTGATGGGTCAAAGGGGAATGCAAATAATGAAAATTTGATCCCCAATATGTGTCAAGGGTGTAGACCTGACCCTCGGCTTTCTCTCTCGGCTTTCTCTTTGACCGGATTATTATTGAGAGGGAATTTTCATCCATTGATAATATTGGGCAGATATTTCCTGGTTAAAAAGATAATCACTGAAAAAATGACCAGGACTAATCCAAGCATGCCAAAAGCAACAAATACATTATTTAGTAAAGCCGGTTTTATGATTAACACAAGACCAAGAAAGAGCATCATAAGTCCTGATAAGAGTTTCAACTTGCGCCCCTGCCATTCTGTTAATTTTTTAGCACCTAACGTGACAGAAAAAATGAGCACTATTATAGACAGAGGAATAACATATACAATGTTATACAGCAGGAGATAAAGATAATATTGTGCAGAGGTAAGCTCTTGTAAAGTCAATATCCGGGTGAATACCATTGGAAAGCCGGCTGTGCAGAATAATTCATAAGTGTTGGCTGCAATTGCAAGAGCCACAGTCCCGGCAATCATCGAAGGAACCGATGTGGATTTGAGTAAATTCCGCATGCGCTTAAATAATTTAGGCTTTGCCTCTTCGGGAATGGATAAAGAGACCCCTTTTAAAAAATTGAGATAGTCTTTGATATTTATTCCGGCAACTGCCAGTGCTATTATTCCGGCAATAGCGGTTATGATGACAATATTGCCTGCAAGCATAAAAATATTCAGCCAGGCAGACAATTAATAAGCTTAGTAAAAAGAAAAGAACAAAGAATGCACATGGATTGAAACTGTCCAGCCCACCGAGGATTATTGTCAGTAAAGGCAGTGAAATTCTGGAAGAATCAAGCCTTCCCCAAAAAGGAAGTGATATTGTTTGCTGCTCTTCTTGTTCAGGCTTTTTATTTAATATATCCAAAGGGCTTATACAACGGTCTTCCATGCAATGTCGAATAATTTCATGAATATCCTGACCGATATTTTCTGAAAATCCCACAAATACTTTATTGTCTATAAACGTAACCGGTACCCCCGTAAATTTTATCCCGGCCGCCTTCGTCATTTTCAGTAAGAGCTCTCTGTTTGCCTCGTTATACCATACTTCATATGAATTGATCTCCAGTTGAGGGTATTTAGCTTTCATTAATTCAAGATAAAGTTCTTCATCTTTGCAATGCGGGCATCCCTCTCCCCTGAAAAAATAGATTAATATTTTATTCCTATTGAATGAAGTTTCATCCTGATATACGACTGGAGAACATAACTCAGGACTCAAGATACATATAAAAAGGGCAAATATCAAAGTTGTGACAACTGTTCTCATTTTTGATATCATTTTGATTAAATATGAACTCAATCATGAGTATATCAAACCCATCAGCCAAGTCAAAAAAACTTGGGGTCAAATCTTCAATATTCACAAATGTCGTTTATTTTTTTAAAACCATTAGCCCTCAATAACTCCCCAATTCCCCCAATATTTAACTCTTTTTTTTATATATTTCGAGAAAATCAGCCACCCACACAGGGCCGATATATCATGCATAGCCGAGACTTTATTTCTTCACCACTTCCCAGCGGTCCGATTCAACTTGGGAATAAGTGGGCTTAATTGTGTAATAATCGGCCTCATATTTCCTAATAAATATATGTCCCCATCATGGACACGTCCCTCATGTCGACAACTTCGACACGTTGCTAATTACCCAATTCATTACCTAATTAACTGGGTATTACCTAATTCACCATTTTCTTGTCTTTTGCCATCGGGCATTCTGCCCGAGGCCAAGACACTTAACTCGTTTGCCTGCTTGCAGGGCTTTCAATACCTGCCTGATCATATCTACACTGACACCCGGACATTCTCTCTGGATATCAGCAATACGGAAGGAACCAATAGCATGCATAATGGCGCTTGTTATCAGTTCAGTCTTTGCGCCCCTTGGAGATGTTGTCTGTCCTACCCGTTCCTCAAATTCACGATACGCAGTTCTGAGTATAAAAAGCACATAATTTATATATGGCCAGGGGTCGTGTTTGCCTTCATGCCAGCCCTGTGAACTTTGCTCCAGTGTTTCATAATAACGTTCTTTATTATGCTCTATAATTCTTTCAATACTTATGTATCGTCCGACCTCATAACCAAGATGATATAGCTGAAGCAGCATCAGAAGCCTGGAGACACGGCCGTTACCATCTCTGAACGGATGTATACAGAGGAAATCCAGATTAAAGGCTGCAAGTGCAATAAGCGGATGCACCCACTGTTCACGCAGACTGTCTTTCCAAAGCTCCGTTAACTGATCCATATACGATGGTGTCTTGGCTGCTGAAACAGTTTTGAATCTCACTCTTGACCTGCCGTCCGTGTACTTTTCAATAATATCGCTTTCTTTCTCCTTGTATTTCCCGGCATCCCATATATCCCCACGCGTTAATTTGTGCAGTTTGAGAATAGTGTCCTCAGAGACCTTCAGTCTACTGCCTTGCTCATGAATAAGTTTCAGGGCATTCCGGTAACCCCTTACTTCTTCCTCGTCACGATCACGAAGGTGTGTTTTGCCAAGAACGATTGTACGAACACGTGTCTGGTCAACAGTCACGCCTTCAATGCGGTTTGAGGAGACTGCGCTTTCTATCAAGGCGTGTTCACGCAATGCTTTAAGCCTCTGTGGCGCCTGTTTGGTAAAGAGATCCTGTCTTCCCCGTGATTCACCAAGGTCAGATAGATACCATGATGTGGCTGTCGGTATGGTTTCTGGTTTTGATGAGAATTGACGTAGTGTAATCATGATGTTATGACTCCAACCTAATACCTCTTCTCCTTCTTAACCACCTTCCCTGCAACCCGATATTTAGTTCCCTTCTTTAACTCTATATCAGGATATTTCGCAATAAGTGGATGCAGGACGGTTGTTTCACCGTACCTCTTTAACTGTTTAAATGTAGCCTCTCCGCAATCGTCATTTGTTATGATCACATAATCCCCGGGCTTTGTTTCAAGATGGGGATTGATTATGACAATCTCGCCCTCTTTAAACTCAGGCTCCATGGACTTTGATCCGTCAGCCCTCAACAACTCCCCAATCCCCAATATTTAACTCTTTTTTTCTATATATTTCAAGAAAATTTAGAAAGGCACAAAGGGGCAGAGACACATGGGCACAGAACTTCGAAACATAGTCAAGATCAAACATACTTATTACCATTTATAAAATTCCCGTGGGCCTGGACGAGCTTTGCGAAAGACGAGGGCCAGGTCTACACACCGGTAACCAAATCTATCTCTCGTTAGTTCTTTTCTTTTTTTATTCCAGTTCTCCGGAATCCGCATTCTTCGACGATATCGCGATAGTAAATCATTTCTAATCTTCTTTTCCAATAAACCATACGCCTCGGTCAGCTCAATTCCTCTGTCAGCTGCCATCTTCTCTGCTTCATCCCTGCACATGGCATCATGGTCAAAAAGGTATCTGTTTATTTTTTCCTGAATCAAAGAGCATCTTTCAAATTTTCGCCATATAACATATTTTTTGTTGCGTTTATACTCATCTTTCAGGAAATCGACCACTACGATAATTGTTTCTAATTTTATTTTGCCTGAGATTGCATTGTTGTAAATATTGTCCTCATTTTGTGCCGGTACCATATGCTGTCCTGCGGCTACGTGCCATAATTTTTTATTGAGATAATCCGGTATGGGTTTTAAATCAGATCTCATATAATATGCTCGAACTTTGAACTTCATTTTCCCCTAAACTGGCGCACATTAAGCGCCTTCCATTCAAGGCCAGGATGCCGTCGGATCCGTTTTATTAATTCTGCATCCTTAGTGAGGATAGAGGGTTCGATTTGCCCATGATCAAGAAGTCTGTCGAGAAATTCGCGCTCGTGGTCTTGTAATGGAAGAACAATTCGCAATGCATCACGGCATTCTTCAACAAGCCTCCATGCCCAACCGGAATCTGTCTCCATATCTCTGACAGCTCCTTCACGCAAAAGGGGCATAAGTTGCTGCTGCAGCTCGCGCTCATCAAAATCGACATCCTCAGCGGCGACCATTCTCCAGTCTTTTCTATTGATGCCGCCATACACTACAAAAGCTAAACGCAACCGCTGCGGATCCAATCCACCGCGCATTAAAATCCGATGTGAGTCGAACAGATCGCGACTTGTATGTCGGGCAAGCATGGCAACAAGTTTCCCTGCAGACAGCTCATGATAATCAAGAACCGGAATATTGACGGCTTTGTAAGAGCCGACCTGGAGAGAATCCCGATAAACTAAAGGCCATAATGGTTCACGAAACATGAAATTGACATCTATCTCAAGATTACCACCCTGATACATTGCACTATGATACCTCAAGCTCATCTTTCCCCCGGCATGCTCTTCAGGATAACGTCTTAGTGAGAAGCCTTCACGTTGGCATACTGCCTCAATCGAGGCATAGAACTTTGGTTTCTCAGATGTCATGATTTCCTTATCTATGGCGCCTATATAATTCAGGTCTATATCAACGGATAGACGAGGGATATCTGAAAAAAAGAGGTTTAGTGCTGTACCACCCTTTAGCGCCAGCCGTCCTTTCAGAAAGGGGTGACTGCCAAGTGTCTCAAGGAGGTTAAGCAGAAGAATGACCTTTTCCAGGACATCAGGACGGTAACCAGTGACTGCGGCCTCTGCCATAAGCTTTTCTTTTGAGAGAGTCACCGGATTTCCTCCCAGGATCGTTCAAGGATTTGCGCGGGCACTACAAGGTTCCACTCCTTCACTAACCGTCCTGATTTTCGGCCCTCCCGGACCATGTAATGAGGCACCTGTGGTCTGATAAGCTTTAATTTATCGAGATGAATTTTATTTACCATTAAAGCGTCACGGTGCTGCTCCAGATAGAACCCTACTTTAGCCGCAGTAGTGGAGTTGTCCAAAAGTAAAGTGTATTCAACTACTCGATCAAGGTCAAAAAACTCTACTGACTCTAGTGACCTCCAGATTTCTTCCCATCCTCCTGCAAGCTCTGGCCGGTCAAGGACATCAACCAGTGTACGCTCGTAACCTGTGACACGGACATCTACTCCTGCGCGCTCTATCTTTGTTACACCAAAATTCTCATAGTGTTTCTTTTTCAGCGCCTTTGGAAATGAGACTGCCTTAAATATACATCCCTGAAAACTTAAGGGACGTGATCGTTTACCAGTCAGATAAGTAACATTCTCCCGAACGGAATATGCCTTACCGTAAAGCTCCAGAGCAGTATGATATGCAAGGATTGCATCATTGGTAAGCTTCGAGCCTATCAGGTAGAGGTCAACAGGTCTCTTCTCTGGAAACATGCCGGATGTCACTACAGTGTAGAGACCACGGCGCACATTTAGAAGCCGCCCTGTCTTGACGTAATAAGTTAATATTGCATCCCGGGTCCTCTATTAATATTACGTATAATGCGTAATTAAGTCAAGTTATTATTGAATATATCGCACAATACACATAATTTAATTATGTGTATTGTGAAATTTATTCAAGTGCTGATTGTCTTATTGATCTTCCCTGCGGTCCCGACACATCGGGACCGGATATCTAATGCAATGATTTTCTTTTATTACTTTCACTCGCTATTGCCGTAGCACCACGGGGAATATGTTCGCTATCCATTTATCTGGAGTAGAAATAGCATCTACAAGCAACTTAATTGCCTGTTATACGATGAAATATATTTATTGATCAGTCAGTTATGAAGGGCGATTTTAATGAAATTACAGGTAAAAGATAAAAACCTTATATAAAAACTTGGGGTCAAATCTTCAATATTCACAAATGTCGTTTATTTTTTTAAAACCATTAGCCCTCAATAACTCCCCAATTCCCCCAATATTTAACTCTTTTTTTCTTTAGATTGCAAGAGAATGCGCAAAGTGGCAATAAAAGGGTATTGGGGTCAGACCATGCCACACAGACTGGCAGGTAAGCACTACAAGACGGGTAAACTTACTTATTGAGACTCTATCTTTCACGCAGCAGCCTTTGTAAAATAAAAAAATTCACCGGGGGCCTGGACAAGCTTTGCGTGAGCTTGCGAACCTGCAAGTCTGGGACAAGCCCCGAATAGATTCAATGAATCATACGTGGCAGGCTAGTCCCGTATCGCCGCCTATGGCTGACTGGTTCCGCAGGGGCTGAAGCGACAAGGCGGGGGCTATGAATAAAACTGCCTGTCCCGTGTTGCAGGGCAATGTTCGGGATGCCTGCGCAGTGGCGGGCGGGCAAGTCCCGAAAAACGGGACCTTCGACAGGCACACCATAAATTAATGTTTATATTTCAGGCTATCTTTACTTCTAGTCGTCTGCCGAGGGCATGGGCTACTTTTTCTAATGTTGAGAGTTTGATATCTCGCGCATGGTTCTCTATTCGTGAAATAGCGGTCTTCTTTGTCTTGAGTTTCTGTGCAAGCCCTTCCTGAGTCAGCCCTGCTTTCTCACGTGCCTGCCTTAGTTCTATGCCTATTTTAAACTGCTCGTAACCTTCGTCATAGCCTCCGGCGAAAGTCTTGTCCCTCTTTTTCCTTCCGGCAACGTATTTCTTCAGATCACTCATCTTCTTATCCTCCTTTGTAAATAGTCTCTTCTATAAGTCTCAGCCCTCTCTATCTCGCGCTGAGGGGTCTTTTGCGTCTTCTTGATTAATCCGTGGGTTAGCACAACAACAGAATGTCCATCAAAGAAGCAGAATATCCGGTAAGCGTTAGAACCAAGCTGTATCCTGCACTCCCATATCTCCTCGGTTCTGACGAGTTTCTTGAAATATGTCGACGGCACAACATCGAGGTCCTCAACCAGGCTCAGCACCCATGCAATCTTCTGCGCTACTTTACCCGAAAGCGAATCGAGAAACTCCTGCACCGGGCATTTGCCGTCAGCAGTCCTGTAGAAGATAATTGTCTTACCCACAGAATTATGTTAACCTGTATGTTAACTATTGTCAAGAAATAATTTGCGCAGAAATTTCAACGTGATAAAATCGTGATAAAAATGTATCACAAACGCTATAAAACGAGAGGGTCAAGCTCAGAGGGTCAATCTTCAATATTCACAAATGTGGCATAATTAAAAAAATCGGTGCCTATAAACAATTAATTGTTTTTAAATATCAGATAGTTACTATCATAATTATTCAGCAAGGCAAATAAATGCTACTCATTAAAATTTAATAAAACAAAAAAATGAGTGTTATTGCTTGCATTTCACTCTATTTTTTATGTTAATACTTCAAAACAGACACTGATTTTTGTAATTATGCTACATCTTGCAAAAAACCAGTCTCAGGACTGGACTTAATATATATTTTTATTGCTCAATTTCTTCTTAGAATAATTTTCCGGATTTACTTTATTTGCAACGGTGGAGAAGGGTTAAAGCTTGGCATAGAAGGTGCTGTATACGTTGGCGTTCTGAAACTTGGCATTGAAGGCTGCGGTGCCGTATATGTTGGTGGTCTGAAGTCTGGCGTCGAAAGCGAAGGTTCTTTGTACATTGGTATTTGCGGATTGTTTCTCAAATAATTTTGGTTGTTCTCATTAATGAATCTTACCCTCTCTTGTTGAATGATTTTATCGATACTCCCGATACTTTTGCTTATATCAGGGATTTTAACATCTGTTTCTTTATAATTAATAGGGAAATTAAAATCATACTCTTTAAAATTACGAGGTGGTATGTTGGATATATAGTCTTCATTAGCTTCCGAGTACTCCTTAGTCTCTGCTATCTTAACACTGTCCAGCTTATTTACTTGTCGGATATGATAATTCCCATAAACTACATTGGCAAGTTTAATATCAAAAACATAGGATTCCTTCACAGGGAAATTATCTCCTTGATATAGCGTATCGGGTTCATTTGAAAAAACAAAATAGATGTCGTATTTATTATTGCAAACAGATACAGCGGAGTAGCTATTCGAAGGTACTATAAAATCCTTCCCGCGATTCCCAGAGCGCAAACCAACTGTTACATCAAAGCCGCTGAGATTCGTGATGGCTACTGAAGCAAACCCACACTTATAAAGTGGCCGTTCAAATTGTGGGAATAGATTACTAAGTCTGTTAATCTTTGCACCATATGATAACAAGAGATTTTCTATGTCTTAACTTCCAACCCTAGCCGCTACATCCAACAGTGTCTGTTCATAAGAATTCTTAACATTAACTTCTGCACCTTTTGATAGTAACAGTCTTACAATTTCAACATATCCTTTTTCCACAGCTATCATCAAAGCTGTTTGACCATATTCTTCCTTGGCATTTACATCAGCGCCTTTGTCTATTAACAGTTTTGCCATTTCAATATTTCCTTTTTCTACAGCTATCATCAATGCAGTTTGACCATAGTCAAACTTTGCATTTACATTGGCGCCTTTGTCTAAATAATTCCTTACTGCAGAAATGTCATCTGAATATGTCGCGTAATGCAACAAGCCATTGATACACCCTGCAGTCATGGCTGATATCATGACAAAAACGATCAATATAAATATTTTTTTTCGTTAAATATTGTTGCAGAAACTTCATAAATGTTCTTCTAAAAATACATAATGGTATTCTTTGTTTATACCAAAATAAATTCAAGAAATCAAGACTCAGGAGGGCCAGGTCTGCACATTTGACAAATATAGTTTATTTCTTAAAACCGTTAGACCTCAATCAGCCCGCTCAATTACCCAATATTTAACTCCGGGTGTCCTGTTTGAATTACTGCCAGGGCTGCGAAGCGCAGCGAAGAGTACTGGCGGGAGCGTGTGGGAATCGAACCCACCCTGCCCGCTTTTGGCAGGCAACACCGGATTTGAAGTCCGGGAGGGACACCAGAACCCTATGCACTCCCAACCTTAAAGTTTGTTAGTGGATGAGGACAATCAATAATACTGAATTCTGTAACAGGTTGGCAACTATCGGATAGCATGTTGCGGATTTTCCGCCTCCGGCGGAAGAACCCCGCGGCTGATGAATTGACAATAAAATATAACATCTTCAGGAGTGTATTACAAGAATTGATTAACGAATATTTGTTCAGGCACATATTTAATTTAGAGCAAAAATAACATTTAGTTACAGATTAACATGCCGCAGGTACAAACCGGTGTATGATCTTTTTTGTTTTGTGATCGCCTCAGGCGTCCCCTCTGCTATTATCTCACCGCCCTGCTCTCCGCCTTCCGGCCCAAGATCTATGATCCAGTCTGCACACTTTATTACATCAAGATTGTGCTCGACCAGCATAACGGTATTGCCTGCGTCCACAAGGTTATTCAAAACCCTGATCAATTTTTTCACATCATCCGCGTGAAGCCCGACTGTCGGCTCGTCAAGAATATAGAGATAATCTGTCCTGTTTGCGACCCCAAGCTCAGCGCAGATCTTGAGCCTCTGGGCCTCTCCACCTGAGAGCGTAGTGGCCGGCTGTCCGAGTTTTAAATAGCCAAGCCCTACGGACGACATCAGCCTTAATTTCCTTGTAACTGACGGGGTATCGGCGAAAAACTCAAGGGCATCATCTATAGTAAGTTCGAGCACCTCATGGATATTTTTACCGTTGTATGTGACGTCCAGGACTTCCCGTTTATATCTCTTTCCGCCGCATTCTTCACATTTGATAAAAAGGTCCTCAAAGAAATACATCTCAAATTTCTGAAAGCCTTCCCCTTTGCATACCTCACAGCGGCCCCCCTCTGTATTAAATGAAAAATGTCCTGCATCATACCCGAGGCTCTTTGCCATGGCCTGATCCGCAAAAAGTTTTCTTACCGCATCAAATAAGATATTCAAGCCCTTCGATGGATTTAAACGGGAGCGGATTTTCAAAGCCGATCTTAAGGGCTTTTGCAACGGCATTATAGAGTGTGTCCTTCACGATCGTGCTCTTGCCTGAGCCTGATACGCCTGTTATGCAGACCAGGGTGCGAAGGGGCATCTTCAGATTTATGTCTTTGAGATTGTTGCCGGATGCACCTTTAAGAAGGAGTGTCTTGCTGCCTCTCCTTCTCATTCCGGGGACGGGTATGGCTTCCATGTCATTTAAATAACGCGCGGTAAGGGTGCCGGACCTAAGAAAATCTTTTTTCCAGCCTGAATAAAGAAGCTGCCCGCCTTTGCTGCCTCCGCCGGGGCCAAGCTCCACTATCCAGTCAGCTGAATTTATGACTGCTCTATCGTGTTCCACAACAACGATGGTATTGCCGAGGCCGGCGAGCTCCGTTATTATATCTATTATCTTTCCGATGTCTCTCGGATGGAGTCCGACTGTCGGCTCATCAAGCACATAGAGGGTTCCTGTAAGCCTTGAGGAAAGCTGGTTGGCAAGGTTGATCCTCTGTGATTCGCCCCCTGAAAGGGTTTTGGACAATCTATCCAGCGTAAGATATCCGAGGCCTACACGCATGAGGAAACTGAGCTTCATCTGCACCTGCCTGAGGATCTCTGATGATACCCCCTTCTCGTAATCTGAAAGCCCCAGCCCTGAAAGCCATACGTTTAATTGTGCCATGGACATTGAGGCGACCTGTGCTATGCTGAGGTCGCCGATCGTAAATGCGAGCGCCTCCTGCCTGAGTCTTTTGCCATCGCATCTGCTGCATTTCACCGGCGTCCGGTATTTGCTCAAAAATACCCTTATGTGCATTTTATACCTTTTACCTTCAAGTTCCTCAAAGAACTCATTCAGTCCATAAAAGTCAGGATCCCCTTCAAAGATCAAGTTCTTTGTTTTCCGGGGAAGGCTCTTATACGGGATATTCAGCGGGATCCCCTTTTTCTTTGCTTCTTTTGCAAACTGCCTGTACCACCACCTGAATGACGGCTTGCTCCAGGGCGCTATGGCCCCTTTCTCCAGAGAGAGCTCCTGGTCCGGCACAATGGTCTCTTCTGTATATTCAAGCTTATTCCCAAAGCCCTTGCACTCGGGACATGCACCAAGAGGGTGGTTAAATGAAAATAAAAGGGGCTGCGGCCTTGCCACCTCTATGCTGCATTTCAGGCATTTAAGCCCGATAGGAAATACAAGAGTCCTGTTTTTTTCAGACAGATCCCCAACGATCTCAACCTTCACATATGTGTGCGCATTGGACGATGCGGTTTCGACTGAATCGGAAAGGCGGGGCTCATCTTTTATGACAAGCCTGTCAAGTATGACCTCGCACTTCAAACCATGGCCTGGATCACCACTATCCCTGTATCTGTGAAACCCCTTTTGCCTCAGCTCTTCAGGTTTGTCAGTCGTATCAAAAATTATGAGGGCCCTTTCTCCCGAGTATTTTTCGATCAGCTCTTTGACTAAAGATGAGGGCGGCCATTCTCTCAGGGCCTGATGGCAGTTGGGGCAATGAGGCCGGGCTATCTTTGCAAACAGCAGCCTGAGGTAATCATATATCTCTGTTGCGGTGCCGACAGTTGAACGCGAGCCTTTGACCTGATTTCTCTGCTCAAGGGCTATCGCAGGCCTGATATTGATGATCTTATCCACATCAGGCCGGTCAAGTTTTTCAAGAAAGAGCCTCGCATATGTTGAGAGCGATTCGATAAACCTCCACTGGCCTTCGGCAAAAATGGTATCAAATGCCAAAGAAGACTTGCCCGAACCCGAAACCCCTGTAACTGCAATGACCTTATTGTGAGGCAGTCTGAGGGTAATATTCTTAAGGTTATTCTGCCTGGCCCCTTCAATTATTAATTCCTGCGCAGACATCCTGATATTTTAACAGTTTCGCCGATTGGTTTGAAATACAGAAGAAAGAATTTAGCCACAGATTAACCCGCCTATCCACCAATGCGGACAAACCGGACGGGCAGGCACAGATATTCACAGATAAATTAAAAAAAATGTATTTATTTTATGTATAATCCAAAAACTGGGAACAAAATAATCTTTAATTCACTAAACGATCAGTGTGAATCCGCGAAAATCCGCGGCTAAATGCTGAATTTTCTGTTTTGTGATTTGATACAATTCTAAAGCGAGGCGAATGATTGAAAAATAGACCAAAACAACCTTTTATCCCGGCCGAAAGAAAAGATACTATCCGTCACGAAATTATCTCTGCGCTGAAAGGACAGACCTTGTCAGCAAGAGAGATATCAGCGAGTGTAAGGGTATCTGAAAAAGAAGCATATGAACATCTTGAGCATATCCGGAGGACAATAAATCAGAAAGAGCACAACTTTGAAGTTACCCCGGCTGAGTGCAGGAAATGCGGTTTTGTATTCAGGAAAAGGGAGAGGCTGAAAAAGCCGGGAAAATGTCCGGCCTGCCATGCTGAATCAATACAGGAGCCGCTGTTTGCGATAATATAATTTCATCCTCAGGCCCGCCTGCCGGACGGGCAGGTTTTGCAGTTTACACAGATTAACTCGGAGCTGCCTGTCGGCAGGCAGGGCTAACTGCGGCTTTTAGGTTTATTACTTTTGCCTGCCCTGTTCCCCGCGTGTTAATTCAACCGTACTATTATTATGTTTCATGTTAACACTGCTTTTAGCCTGGGGCGCTGTCACTAATTGCAATTTATCATCTAATATTCCATTTGCCCACGTTGCAATATCAGTTCCGATCAATTTATGCGACCTCACAGAATAGTGATTTGAGGCAACCCAGTTATGCTGTGAAAGAAACTCGTGAAGATCATACAGGTAACCTGTATAATCAACGTCGTGGTTGTCGCACTGTTTAAGAGGACAAGCTGACTCAAGCACTTTAACATCAAAATAAGTCAGCAGTTTTGCCATTAAGAGACTTTGAGTGTAGAGGTAATTCCATAGTTTCGTGTTTTTCATCGTGCAACATATCGACATTCTCTCTTTTGTAATTTTTTCTTCACCTATGCCTGCCCTTTTGTCTCCAAACACCCTGTCATTCAGTGATTGACCTTTATTCCCTGGAAAACCGGCCAATGGATTATGAGCAGCTATGATCACCACATCAGGCTTTATTTCTGTAAAAAAAACATCCCTGAACTTATGGAATGTAGCAGAAAGGGATACGCCATTCTTATTGGCATTAATAACCTCTATAAGAGTCGCCGGACGCAGTTTATTGAACTCTTTATAAAACACGGACGTAAATGTATTTTCAGCCGTAACACCATACCCATACCCCATAGAGAATGCTCCGGCAAATAGAAAACGTTTGCCGTGTTTTAAATTGTAATCAATATTCCATGTCCTGAATCCAAATTCATCATCGTTGTAAAGAGCCTCTCCTTCACTTTCCGGAGGGGTTAAGCTGTAAGTGGCTGGTTTGAGCATATTAATTAAAGGCATATTCGCCAGCCTTTCTTCGGCTAACATAATCCGGTCTTCAAAAACGAAGTAAAATTTTTCGAAACGCTCGAGAATATAAAACTGTATGATCAAACATATTAAGAACCCTATGACTTTGGCAATAAAATTTATTTTCATATTTTTATCTATTAACCAGTAAAATTTATGTCAAGAAACCACACCTGCCGGCAGGCAGGGAGCCCACAGGTATAATTTCTTTAAATATTAATTTCTAAATTTTCCAAAGGTTTCTCTGTGTTCTCATAAGCTAAGCCGTTTATGCAATATGAATCTTTGTTACACAAAGGAGTGCACAGAGAAAAGCAATAAAAATGGACCTTTCTTCTTTATTATTAATGTGTTCCTCTGTGTCCTCTGTGGTAAATTGCATTATTTGGATTAAAATTGAAAGTATATAAATGGAACATTATCATGAGCGCTCCAGAATGTTATCATAAGCATTAAAAATACCAGGACATTGACCTTAAGCCAATACGGGGCTTTTCCATAAATAAAGCAATGATCATTGCATTCATCGAAAAAATGCAGTATAAAAAGCGGGATAGACAAAAAGACCAGCAGTAAAATTGCCTTTGCTTCCGGCGGTGAAGGAGCGGTTACATTAAATAATCTGGAAAATATCAGCCAGACATCCGAGACTTTATTGACCCTGAAAAGGACCCAGCCTATACAGGTAATATGAAACATGATCCCGATACAAACAATATTCCATGATTTCCTGTAATTGCGGAAAAGTCCTTCCATCTTGCTCCAGGTGGTTTTGAGATATCTGTATCCTGCTAACAGCACACCGTGATAAGCCCCCCATAGGACATAATGCATTGCAGCGCCATGCCAGAGGCCTCCCAAAAGCATTGTGATCATAATGTTTCGATATACTTTATTCTCTTTGCCGCCTAAAGGAATATAGAGGTAGTCACGGAGCCATGTAGAGAGACTGATATGCCAGCGCCGCCAGAAGTCCTGAGGGTTGGTTGCTGCATATGGCTGATTGAAATTTATCATTAGATCAAAGCCCAGAAGTTTGGCTGTTCCTCTAGCTATATCCGAATAACCTGAAAAATCGCAGTATATCTGAAATGCAAAGGCATAGATGCCCGAAAGGACATAGAGACCGTCGTGGGCATCGATATTATTGAAAACATCATTTGCGATAACTGAAAGATTATCAGCGATAACAGCTTTCTTGAAAAGGCCAATGACAATCAGCCATAACCCGGTTTTGGTTTT
>JACQXH010000204.1:0-922 GCA_016208845.1 Nitrospirota bacterium
CAGCAACATGGATAAAATCAAGTCCCAGCGCCTTTGATGCCGCAAGTATGCCGAGGCCTGTATCAGCCACTCCGCTCAATACCGCAGAGGCAACTCCCATGTGAGTAAATTCTTCTTTATCATAACCTTTGATATTTCGCGGTTCGATCTTTAATTCTTTTAAATATTTATCAGTAAGCAGTCTTGTGCCTGAGCCTGACTGGCGGTTTATAAATGTTATATCTTCTCTTGAGAGATCTTCAAAGCCTTTTATGTTTTTAGGATTGCCTTTAAGCACTAAAAGACCCTGCTGTCTGTAGATCAGATTGATGAGAATGATCTTATCGCCCGGAAGAAGCTGCTTTATATATGAGATATTATATTCACCAGTTTTTTCATCAAGAAGGTGAGTGCCTGCGATATGGGCCTCTCCCCGTTTTAATGCGATCAGGCCGCCCATAGAGCCTACATGGGCAGACGAGAGCGAATATTTCGGATATTTTTTCTTTAAGAAATTGGCAAGGATGTCAAGGGCGTTGTCGTGGCTGCCGATGCAGACGATCGTGTTGGATATTTCTTCTCTGTCACGCAGCAGTTTTACCTCCACTTCAGCTCCGGCTCCCAAGCCCTCGCTCATCGCAGGGATCCTGACAAAGCCATCTGCCCTGACAAGGCTCATAATTATACCGGCCCCGCGGCTTACAGGGCTTGCTATGAAATTATCCCCGACCTTGCCGACCTTTACTCTCAAAAATTCTTCCACACCCAAGGTTGAAGCAACCTGCCTGCTTAATTTTGCCTTCATAATCTCAGGCCTTTTCATCTCAATTCCCTGCCACATGCTTATGATCGGTTTTGCAAAGAGATCATAGGTTATATAGGCTGATACAGGATATCCCGGCACTCCAAGCACAGGCTTATTATTGATCCAGCCGAGGATTGC
>JACQXH010000204.1:1038-5408 GCA_016208845.1 Nitrospirota bacterium
ACATTATCAGGGACGATATTAAACCTTATCGCTTCGCAGCCCCACTCAGACGCAAGACAGGCTAACATCCTTGAATTTGATTCAATTATGTTGCCTTTTTTTAAGGCGCTTCCGGGTTCTACGATCTCGCTTCCTGTTGGAATGATGACGATCTTCGGTTTTCTTCTTGCCTTTATTTCAGTCAACCCGCCTGCAAGCATTGCGCTAACATCAATAGGCCTTATCTTATGATTTTCAGAGAGTATCAATTCTGTAACAACAATGTCTTCACCTATGGTCCTGATATGCTGCCAGGGAGTGACAGGCGAAATTATTTCAATGTATTCCGACAGTTTTGAGTTTTGAATTTTGAGTTTTGAGTTTTCTTCTTCCTGCCCCTTTATTATGTTGATGTCCTCAATCATCACCACTGCGTCAAAACCATCCGGTACAGGATCGCCGGTTGCAACATAAACAGCATTTTCCGGAATAACAAGCTGTTTTGGAGTAACTTCAGAAGCGCCGATGGTATCCATGAATTTAACTGCATACCCATCCATTGCTGAAGAATGATAGAAAGGAGAAGAAAGCCTTGCGAATACCGCTTCAGCAGTCACCCTGCCAAGGGAATCAATGACTTTGATAATCTCTCCCTCTAAAGGCTTATTGAGATCATTTGCAATAAATTTCTCTTCCCATTTCTTTAGCGCTTCATCAAGCGGTGTCTGTTCAAAATAAATCTTTTTGTCCAAAATGAAAGACCTCCAGAGATTGTTGAAGATTATGAATTATACAAAAGGAAGATCTTAGTTGTCATATGAAGTATGCTATCGAGCAATATTCCCTTGAAAATGGAGGGGGATCAGTTTGCCTCCTAAAACAACTCTACCTCCACCTCTGTCCCCTGCTCAAGGCCGGTCTTGCGCAAAGGGATCACAACTGTCCCGTCTGCCTTAACGAGAGTAGTTATAAGGCCTGATTTCCCAAGTATTGGGATTGCGTATAGTTCACCGTTTTTTTCTTCCAGCAGAACTCTCACATGATCTTCCCTGCCGGCGCCGGATGAGATGTTTTTTGAGAGCTTTGCCTGCACGGTCTTTCTGAACCGGTGATTCAGTGTCTCGGTCTCACCGCTTAATGTTCTAAGGACAGGCTTTATGAATAATTCAAAGCAGACAATCACTGCCGCAGGATGCCCCGGCAGGCCGAACAAAGGTTTTCCGTCAACAATCCCTCCGATCATTGGTTTGCCGGGTTTAATAGAGACCCCGTGAAATAAAACTCCCGGCTTCCCAAGATCATTTATTACCTTTGCAGTCACATCTTTAGTACCTACAGAACTCCCGCCGGTAATTATAATTATGTCTGCTTCCTTAAGGGAATCACCTGCCGCTTTCATCAGGTCCTCATAATTATCTCTGAAAATACCTTTAATGACCGCTGATCCGCCATGTGTTTCAACAAGCCCTGTGAGGCTGTAAGAATTAATGTCTCTGACCTGTCCGGGCATTACATCCTGTGAGGCAGGAACAACTTCATCGCCGGTCGCAATAATAGCGACCTTTGGCAGTTCGTATACCCATATTTTTGTAATGCCCAGGCCGGCGAGGGCGCCCATGTCATGCGGCCTTATTTTATGACCTTTGGTCATTACAGTCTCGCCTTTTTTGCAGTCCTCGCCTGACTGGATGACATTTTCACCTGTTGCAGTTGGTTTAAGAACTTCGATCATTTCTTCATTTATAACATTGGTTTGTTCAAACATCACAACAGAATCAGCGCCTTTAGGCAGCATGCCTCCGGTTGCGATCCTTGCGGTCTCGCTTTTGCCAATCTCAAAGGAAGGACACTCGCCCATCAATACTTCACCTGTTACTTTAAGATATGATGGATAACCATCTGTTGCTCCAAATGAATCAGATGCTCTAATGGCATAACCATCCATTGTTGAGCGGTCAAACCCGGGAAGGTTTTCAGGCGATACAATGTCTCTGGAAATTATCCTGTTTGCAGACAGGGCTAATGCTACTACAGTCTCTGGCAGGTCTGGTGTGATTAAAGCCTTATACAGCCGCGACAGGGCCTCATCCGGCGATATAACATCTTCACGTCCTAACATATCTTTCATTTGGTTAACCTGGAAAAAGCATTTCAAGAAACCACAGAGCGCGCAGAGAAAAGCAATAAAAATGAACCTTTCTTCTTCTTTTATTATTAATGTGTTCCTCTGTGTCCTCTGTGGTTAATTCTTTTTCTATGTTAAACAATTTTAGCACATAATCATCAGGAATGTGATTTACATCACTTATTTAAAATAGAGCCTGATTTATCATATAAATAGCAGAATATGATAACTTGAAATTGCTTTAAGGTGATAATAAAGATTTTAAAAGAGAGGAGAAGAAGGATGCAGGAAATGGCAGTGGAGGACCGGGATCTAACGGATGGATTTTGCCCTTATGTGAAAAAACCCTACGATGATTGTTACTGTACAAAAATGGGCAGTCAGGAAATAGGGAACATGATATATTTTTGCAGCAACAATTTCAAAATGTGCAAGATCTTCATGCGCAGATATAAGGCAGACTGCTCTAAGCAAAAGAATTCAAAAACATCTGCGGTCTTTTATAGTGACGGCGTCTGAGGTTGAAATGTTCCCGAGTTCGGGAACAAGGTGAGAACATATCAAAAGTATTTAGCCACAGATTAACACGGATCAGCACGGATCTGCCTGCCGGCAGGTAAGTATAGATTCTTAAGGGCTTAGTAAAAACCGATTCCTCTTCCCTGTCTTTGAAATTCCCAGTTTTCTTTGTCTGTGTCAATCTGCGAAAATCCGCGGCTAATTGCCGTTTTTATGACTAAGCGGGCTAAGGCATGTGCCTTTTAATAGGTATGACGTAATAACCCGGGGATTTCAGGTATTTGCTTATAAGCGTTGACTCCAGAGAATTAAGCTTGTCTGCCGCCGGCATCAGTTCCAAGGTCAGGTTCATTAACCCGTTGATCATGTCACCTTTAAATCTTGCGCGGCCTTTGTCTGTATCCATGGTAATAGAAGTGATCTTGATGGAATTTCCCTGGATCATAAGCGTGCCCTGGATATTTTTAAATGAATTTACCGGCAGAAGATTTGCCATTGAGCCTTGAATCTCAGCTGCCGGTACCTCAAAAGTTATGTCAAGAGAGCCTTTTTTGAAAAAGAGACTTGCAGAGATAAGGCCGCTGCTCTGAAACCCGATCGATGAAAGATATGGTATAGCGGACAAGTCTGCCTTTTCTAATTTCAAAATACCTCCGGAAGGGAGATCAAATAAACCCTGAACATCTCCGGTGCCTATTTTGCCTCTTATTGAAAAGTTAAGATTCTTTTTAAATGCATATAGCGGATTGATCCTGCATGATATATCTGTAATGATAAGGGCAGGGGTATTGCTGATATTTAATTCTATATTGTCTGCGTACACGGAAAAAAGCAGGCCTTTCCTGAGACCGTTCACGGACGATTTAAGGTCCATCTGCCCATTATTTGAAATAGAATCTTCAATAGCCGTCTTTATTACATCCTCAGGTATTACTATTAGCCAGACAAGGACTATGAAAGCAAGAATACCTGCCATCAGCAAAATAAAAAAACGTGTTTTTGTCATTTACTTATGAGGGATGCGGTAATACTGAGAATAAATATATTTGGGTTCTCAAAAGTGGCCTTGATAGCAGCGTTCTTGATCTTAAGCGGGAAAGGAGAATTTTCCAGCTTATAAAGCAGGTTGACTATTGCGTTAAGGTCAATACCTTCGAGCAGGAGTTCCGCATATTCTTCTGTAAATTCCTGCAATTTTCTTTTTTCAAGAGACCTGATCACTTTAGCCTTGAGTCCGAGGCTGTCAAGCAATTGCTGTAAAGCAGGAACTGCGCCCGTCACTTTTGTAAGCCCAATTTTTCTTTCTCTGGACACTATATCACTATGGATCAGGGCGATGTCTTTATTTAGAGTCTGCAATTCAGCGAGCTGGCCTGTCAGGCTGCTATTTTTGTTTTCGAGATTTTTTGAATATAAATAAACTGAAAATGTGAATGCTGAGAGCACGACCGAGATCGCAGCTATTACGATCAAGCCCCGGTCAGCAGACATAATTTTATCCAGCCCGGGTTTCATAAAATAATCTCCCTGGCAATTATCGAAAAAGTGATACTCTTATCGGCCGAGGTCTTCGAATCCAGGACTTTTACGTCGGTGAATAATGGCATCAGCTTATTTTTAAATTCATCTACATTCTCAAATGACAGGGCAGTGCCTTTAATAATGATATTTCTCCCGTCTGCGGAGAATTCATTAAGGGTAACGCTTCTGTTTTTGAGTTTTGAAATATCGAGAATGATATCCAGGG
>JACQXH010000204.1:5444-9107 GCA_016208845.1 Nitrospirota bacterium
CCGGGGTGCCGGTAAGAACGGCCTTTTTTTCTCTCAGGGAATTCATATTCCCCTTGAACTGCCTCACAGGGTCAACTATCCTGGTGTCGTTTGGAAAAGCGGAACGATAAATCGCATTGATCTCATTTGTCAGTCTGATATTTTCTTTTTTCAGGGCCATGAGTTTAATTAATGCAAAAGAACCGAGTAAAAATATCAGAAGCAGAACAAGGATGCCGGTCAGCCGAAGAGATCTATTTATCCTCTCGACGTCACCGGTATAAGCTAATTCATTCTGCCTGAGATTTATTGTCGGGTTGAGAAGTTCATCTTTGGCCGCCTCTGCCCTTAATCTTTCATCTGGAATTCCGTCATCATAGAGCAAACCGATATTTTTATTGTTGAGTTTCAGGTCAAGGGACGTGACCCCCTTAGGTTCAAGACCAACTGAAGAGAACAGGCTGATCACCTCTCTAAGCCTTGTCTTTTCAAGGCACGCCGCCAGCACCTCGCTTCCCTCACCTGACGTGCCTGTGATGAAATAATCAATAGCATAATTATCAGTGCTGCCGAGCAGCAGGCCCTCAAGCTCATAAGCAATTGTGGCCTTTATTTTATGCCTGTCAGAAAAAGGGAACCTCAAGGCCCTTATCGAAAGAAGATCTGCCGGAACGCTCACGTGGAACTCATCGATACCTGCCTCGACAATGAATTGCAGGGCAGAGTGATTCAATGCGCCGCTGACAGGCGCGGATATTGAGTCAATAAGGCTGTACTGGTTTGCCTTTTTTTCAAATATATATATATATAGTTTTTCGTCTGTCCAGTCTATAAATCCGGTCTTCACCATTATCCTTTCTTTGCTGTCCGGCCTTTTTTTATTGTACTATAATGCAAATTTTGAACTACAAATTGCAAAGTAAAAAAGAAACAGCTGAAGATTAGCTTGTTTTAAGTTTGCATTTTCAATTTTAATCTTGGTTCTTTCTTATTTCAAGTGGGTAGATTCTACGCAACAAAAAACTCCCCTCCTTAGTTAAGGAGGGGTTAGGGGTGGTTTGCTGTCTTCTAAACTTTCTGTCTTCAAGCTGACTATTTATCAAAAGAGACCATAAGTTAGCTTTAGCAGGAGTAAGACTGCTTCTAAGCTCTTTCCTGTTTCTTTTAAGATATTTTATGTAATGAATCTTTTCTGCCATTTATTTACGACCCCTTAATCCCCTCCTAAAATAGGAGGCGAGCTATGAGGAAGCATAATTCTACCCACTAAATATGAGAAAGAGCCTTAATCCTGTTCATATCTCTCTCCAGAAAAGGACCTTTAAAGACGTATCCATGACACTTTCAATTATGCGTGTTATGTTATTGACCGTAGCCCTGGAAGTGATCCTGAAACAGGAGCTTTTGACCTTTATTTTACCTCCCAGCTGACGTCCTATCGTCTCCATTCCGGAAACTTTTTGCACATCATACCACTGTTCAAATGGCGTGGTTTCTCTGTAAGCGATGATCCTCCGGGCGAGGGTTTCATTCAGGTCTTTCATGCTGACTATAACGGGCAGAGGCGCAGTGTTGATATTGATCATTCCGTCGCTGTGAACCGTCAGATAGGGCAGTGTCTTTTTTATGGTTTTATTCTCGATGCCCGGTACGGACAAAAGCTCGTCAATACTCCAGAGCTGTGTGTTCTTAGCCCTGTATTCAGAATCCCTGAGTCTCGGTTCATGATCAGGGTCTATCCAGTCTGCAATGAGATCAGCGGCAGACATGTCGATATTAAGAGATTCCAGGAGCTTCTTTAAGGATGAGAGCGCGGATTCATTTGTCGTTCCGTTCGGATTTATGATGCTGTTAATGTTGAATTTTGAATTTTCATCCTCAATTTCTATTTCGAGACGTGTATTATCACCAAAGTCTTTTTGAACAGGCAATATTGTCTCGGCCTTATATGAATAGCCTGACTTTTCGATATCCCTGATAGAGGATGCGCCCAGGGTTTGTCCGGAACTTGCAATTAGCGCAGAGCGCTGAGCATTGCTCCAGTTGGACAAAGCAGAAGTGTCGACATAAACTTCATAGGCAAATTCGACTGCGAGGCTTGTAAGCAGGGTCATTATCAAAAGAGTAATCAATAGGGCGGAGCCTTCCTGACAGTGAACAGCAACCAGTGAACGATAAACATTTTGTTTCACAGCTGCTTTCCCACCATTGGTCTGGCATATTCAGTAAGTTTGACTTTTTTTCTGTTGTCATTGAATTCGATACTCAGCCTCACGATTTCCGGCATATGCCCTGTTGTTTTTGTATCCCATGTTTTGACCCACTGATCATTAAAAAGGGTATCAACCGAGAACCCCTCTATTTTGTCAATCACCTCTGAGACGTATCCGGGATTTTCTTCCTTAGTCTCTTCAGAATCAGGCTGCAATCCTGAAAATTCTCTTTTAAGGAGGGTTAGAATACCATCTTTTTCCTCTATATAATACGAGACTGTGTTCAGTCCCATGCCTTTTGATGAAAATGCTGTCAGATCAAGTCTTGAGGCCTGTTTCCCAAAGTAATCTTTGTCTTCGATGACAAATTTTGTGCCGATGATCTTTTCATCCCTGTTCGTGGCTTGTGCTTGCCTGAGGATCGCAGCTTCGACCTCTCGCCGCATAATGTCGAGCGCAGTCCGGGCCTCATGATACTTCATAGATACTCCGTTGAATCTTTCGATAGCCCTGCTGACTGTAAAAAAAGAGCTGTAGACAGCCCCCAGTATTATTGACAGAAGAGTAAGGCTGATGAGCACTTCGAGAAGGGTGAAGCCGGTCGGAAGATTGATAATTATTACACCCTGTGGTCTCTGCCACAGTTCCAAATTTCTGTGATTCCGGCTTGTCCGGAATCTCGGAACGAGTCGTACCGACTTTCCTGAAAGAAGGATTCCGGACAAGCCGGAATGACACCAAAAAAATAAACATTCAAATAATGGACGCCCTGCGGTCTCTGCCGCAGGGTTCTTTAAAGTTCCTTGTGATTTCATGTAGTCGGTCTCTGTCATTGCGGAGTTAATGGAATTTTACCCATAACGAGTTTGCTCAGGACAATACTTTTACCGTCTCCGCTTATTATAGTCTTTAACTCTGAAATTCCTTCATCATCGGGAGGGGCGACTGAGTTGTCATATGTATAGCCCGTATCAGGGATGTCCCCTTTTTCATTCCGGGGATACAGCTCCAATTCCGCTATTTTTTCTTTTGCCAGGAGAAGCATCCTGGTATTGACCGAGTGCTTATCAGCTATATCGGCATGGTAACTGACAGTATGCAGGATAGTGACAAAAACGCCGCCTATGATCGCAAGGGCGATCATGATCTCAAAAAGGGTGAACCCCGCCTGCCGGGGGTTGTAAATTATAAAATACCTTAATTTTGCATTTTGCATTTTAATTTCCTATATTATTTACTGCGTATTTTCAAGAATTAACCACAGAGAACACAGAGAAAATATTAAATGTCAACATAGTGCGAGAGCCCCCTCTGTGTCCTCCTAAATTATTAACCGTTTTATCCCGTCTTTAAGTCTCTCTACATTGAAATTAATCAATAAACCCACTCTTTTATTCATTGCCTTCAAGTAGGTTAATAATTCAGCGTCGTATATTTTATTCATTATCTCCACTGCTTTTATTTCTACAAT
>JACQXH010000031.1 GCA_016208845.1 Nitrospirota bacterium
GCGCCTCTCTATATTTTCCTTGCAGAGTTCGATCCCGTGTTCGTCCATAAATGAAAACACGCTTCTGCCCGTCATTTCATCCACTATATAACCAAGCATCTCTGCCATCCGGCTGTTGACAAAAGTTGTAATGTCGTCCTTGTCTATGGCCCATATACCTTCCTGAAGAGACTCTACCAGGCTGCGGTATTTGATCTCACTCTGCCTTATGACATCTTCAATATTTTTGCGCTCTGTGACGTCCTGTACGGTTCCGGAAAATCTCAAAGGTTTCCCGGCAGCATCCCTTTCCACCTTGCCAAAACCCTCAAGCGCCCATTCACGGCCGCTTTCGTTCTTTATCCTTGGCTGGATGTGATAAGGCGCGTCGTTTTCCAATGAGGCCTGTATCGCCCGCTGCACAGCCTCTCTGTCCTCATGATGGATAAGTCCCACAAAATATTCGACAGTCGGCGTAAAGGTCTCAGGGTCTTTGTCGAACCGCCTGAATGCTTCGTCTGACCAGTCAAGGGTATTGTTTACTATATCCCACCTCCAGCTGCCGATCTTTGCGACTTTCTGAGAATCTCTTAATCGCCTCTCGCTTTTTCTGAGCTTTTCCTCTGCATGTTTGCTCTCGGTGATGTCATAGGTGAACATCAGCAAATATTTCTCGCCTGAGGACTGAAAAGACGAGAATTTTGCGTTCAGCCAGATGTCCCTCCCAAAGGTCGTAATGACATGCGCTTCTGTTTCCTGCTCAGTCTCCGTGTTAAGGGCCTTAAGCGCCGTCTCGTACATTCCGGACTCCTTCCATGATTGCAGCTGATGGAAGTTTAGAGATAACATGCCGGCCACACTCGTTCCTGCTATTTTTGCTGCAGCTTCATTGGCAAATACACACTGGCCCGATGCATTGTATGTCAAGATGCCGATAGAAGAGGTATGGAGGATGCTTCTGTTTAATTCCATGGTCTCAAGAATGATCTGCTCTTTTTCACTCAATAATTCGATATTCTTTTGAAGAGCTATGCGTCTGGACTGGATATTGTCAATGGAATATAATAGCCCGGCAAGAAGTATCGTAAATAATGAGATATCGATCATTTTCATTCTGGTGTGATATCCTGAATACTCATCAGTCAGATACTGAACAAATAATGCCGCAGGCTTTCCTGATACATCCTGTATGGGAAGAAAAGCGATCAGGTAATCTTTGCCTTTAACGGTCTCCGCTTCAACAAACCGCTCCATGCGGGCCAGCCTGCCCTTGACCCTGTTTTTCAATTTTTGATTGACGGCGGAAATTACCGCATCATCAGTTTTCCACTGCCCTGTCACAAACCCTTCCGACAGCTCGCTTACTTTGAAATTTATCTTCTTCCAGTCTTCATACGTCATTTCATCCACAATCCCCCTGTTGATAATGAAATAATATTGTCCGGGAGATACATGATTCATGTAGTCAATAATTCCCATGGAGGTAATGGCAAATTCAACGCTCCCGATGTGTCTGCCCTTGTAAAAAAGCGGATGCATAAAGCGGTAACCGTCTGCAAAATGGCCCACTTCATATCCTGTTACTCGCTTTTGCTCTGTGTTCACAAGCTTGACGGCGGGCCTTCTGAATAAATTGTCGCCGTATTTCCCGCTCGAATGCATCCGCAGGAAGCTTGTGCCGTCTTTCAGATGAAAATGGAACTGCCATATCCCGATTGTCTTTTGCATTTCATATGCCGGAAGCATGAGGCGGTAAAGTGCATTCCTGTAAGTGTCCCTCTTTTTCTCATCATCAAGCGCTGACGCGATCAGCTTTAATACCTCGGGTTTATTCACTACCTCTTCGAAAATCATTTGAGTGGTCTTGTCATAACCGGTGGTCGCTCCGCGATAACCTGTCTCAAGCGTCTGCAGCATCTGCGCTCTGTACAGAGCGTCGTGTCCCTTGTAATCACGGTAGAAGAACAAGACGATGAATATTTCCAGGATAAAAAATAAAACAAGCAGGAAAGTTCTGGAAGCAAGCGGATTTTTTTGCCCGGTCAATTTTACCCCCATCGAATAAAAAAAGTTGTTATTGAATTATATCATTTTATTCAAGGAGGTCTGCTATAGGAATATTAAATTAAGTTATAATTTGGAAGGGTATGCGGATATAAAGATAGATGCAAAAAAATAATTTAGCCACGGATTAACACGGATCTGCATGTCGGCAGGGAAGATAATCAATAAAAGGTTTATACATGAAAGAGTTAAAAATATGCAAATAAACACAGACCCGCCTGCCGGACGCCCGCTTCAGGTGGGGATGCGGAGGCATAGAGGTAGTATATTTCCTGTTTTCTCAGTGACTCAGTGTTTTTAAGAATGTGTTTTAAAATTAAATGCGAAAGAGGGTAAAAATATATATTCATGGCCCAAAAAATAACCTGTTTATAATTTATAAAAAATCCGTGTTGATCTGCGAAGATCCGCGGCTAAATTCCTTTTTTGTTATCAATCCCCTTCAAATTCTGTAAGGTAAAAAAGGCTGTAGCCTTTGTCTTTTAATCTCTTTTCTCCGCCTACATCCGGCAGATTGACGATAAATGCCATCTCAGAAACAGATCCGCCGAGTTTTTCTATCAGAGCAGCGGCCGCAAGCGCCGTACCGCCGGTTGCGAGCAGGTCGTCAACCAAAAGCACCTTTGCCCCTTTGGCTATTGCGTCCTTGTGGATCTCAACCGTATCAGTGCCGTATTCAAGCTGATATTCATGCCTCTCTACTTCTGAAGGAAGCTTGCCTTTTTTTCTTATTGGAACAAAGCCCTTCCCAAGCGTATAGGACAGTGCTCCTCCGATTATAAAACCGCGCGCCTCTATGCCTGCGATAATATCGAACTTGGCGCTGTTTTTTAAATACCGCTGGGTGAAACTGTCGATAACAAGCTTAAATCCGACAGGGTCTTTGATAAGAGTGGTGATGTCCCTGAACATTATTCCTTTTTTGGGATGATCGGGTATGGTCCTGATTCTTGATTTAATGGACATATGCTGTTCTCCTTTTTTCTTTAGCCACAGATTTTCATAGATTTTTGTTCATATAATTTGCGGCCAATTAATATCCTCTAAATAGTGCGATTTGTTAATGACTTCATAAAGCATTTTAAAAAAAATAATCGTTTGCCGCGCGTCATTCCGGCTTGTCCGGAATCTTTCTTTGTTTTATGATTCCGAAGAAGTCGGAAAGATTCCGGACAAGCCGGAATGACAAAAAAAAGAATAGCTGAATTTAGGTATCATTTATTTTATACAACACGTCCAGAAACAGCTTTATCACATTATCCGAGTTTTTCTTCATGGTTGCCAGGATCATTTCCCATGTCACAGACTCCTCGCCCTCTCTCCAGCAGTCATAGTCCGTAGACATGGCGATTGCCGCATAGTGCATCTGCTTCTCTCTGGCAAGGACCACCTCAGGCACAGTGCTCATATTTATCACATCAGCATTCCAGCCCCTGAACATGTGGCTTTCAGCCTTTGTGGAAAAACGAGGGCCCTCGATTGTTATGACCGTTCTGTTCCTGTGATAAGTCAATTTCAATTCATCGGCAGATAATGAAAGCAGGTCAACGAGGTTCTGACAAAAGGGCTCTGCCATAGGCGTGTGCACGACAACGTCCTCATCAAAAAAAGTAGTCTCCCTTTTTCTTGTATGGTCTATAAATTGATTTGGGAACACAAGATGCCCCGGCTCAATTTCTTCCCTGAGCGAGCCGACTGCGGTTGATGCAAGGACATGGGTGCAGCCCTGTTCCTTAAGAGCCCATATATTGGCCCTGAAATTTACCTTTGAAGGGTATATGGAATGGTTTTTACCATGCCGGGCTAAGATCACCACATCAATGCCCTTGATAGAGCCAACTGTAAGAACAGAGGTCGGCGGGCCGTACGGGGTCTCGACCGCTATCTCCCTTGAGTTTTTCAGGATATCAGGATTATCAAGCCCTGAGCCGCCGATTATTCCAACTTTTATCATGGTTCCCTCTCTTTGTTGTGAGAAATTATTTTAAAAAACCTATCTATATTAGATAATCTTTAGGTCAAAAATCAAAATATTTCCTTCATTCGTGTTTAAGTTAAAAAGGATTCATAGAATACAAATATGACAATTGATTAAGAATAGAGCGTCATTCCTGCGAAAGCAGGAATCCAGTTCATTTGGATAGGGACCTGCTTTCGCAGGAACGGTGTCTGGATTCCCGCCTGCACGGGAATGACAACCGCCCGTTTTAGTTTGTTCTCCTTAATAGCATCTTCCAACTTTTTTACGAATGAACTAAATACTTCCCTCAAGTAATGCGATAGCCTCTCCAATTTAACGACCCATTTTGTTATACTCTGTAAAATGAGGCTGAATTAAAATAACATGATCTACCACAGAGGACACAGAGAAACATTAATAATAAAAAGAACGACTCATTGCATTTTCTTTTCTCTGGGCGCTCTTCTGCACAAAAAAGATTCATGATTATTTAAGCGACTTAGCTTGTGAGAATACAGAGAAATCTTTACATGGACAATATTTTTTTATTCAGTTTTTATCTCTGTGTTCTCTGTGGTTTCTTGAAATGAACAAAAACAGACCATGAATTACGCCTATCTCGATATCGAGACAACCGGACTGCGCAGTCACCATGGTGAGCTGACCGTAATAGGAATTCATTTGGAAAACGGCGAAGATGGAAAGGTCATACAGTTTGTCGGGGAGGAGATATGCTCCTCAAAACTGATAGATATGATAAGGGGGGTGGATGTCCTCTATACGTATAACGGGTCGCGGTTTGACCTGCCGTTCATCAATGCAAAGCTCAATGTGGACCTTCAGGAATATTGCCTTCATAACGACCTGATGTATGCTTGCTGGCAAAACAATCTTAAGGGCGGTTTAAAGTCAGTGGAAAGGCAGTTGGGGATTCCGAGAAAGCTGACCGATGTTGACGGATGGGCCGCAGTGCAGTTATGGCACAATTATAAAAATGACGGCTGTACGGACTCGCTAAATAAATTACTGGAATATAATAAAGAGGATGTCCTGAATCTGAAAACGCTCAGAAGAATACTCAATGCGTGATCTCAACGCACACAGCTCAAAAAATTAGCCGCAGGCCTGCCTATCGTCATACGGATAACCAATCAAATAATAAAATCCATTTTAACCACAGACTTGCCTGCCTAAGGCAGGTTAACACGGATGAACCTGCCTACCGGACAGGCAGGCACGGATCTGCCTCTCGGCAGTTACTGATAGAGACAAATTAGTTCAATGTGGTTCAATATGGTTTAAAGTGGATCAAATTTGAACTATCTTAAACAATTCTTGAACTATTTTGAACTTGCCTTATTTAGGAATCTGCGCAAATCCGCGCCTGCCTGCCGGCAGGCAGGGCTGACTACTCTGATCAATTCCCTCTTAATTATTTATCTCTCCGAAGTTCACATCTAATCTAACAAACAATATTGAATGTCAATATTGTAGCTATGAGTACAATATTGTCTCTTTTAATAATTAGGAAATATTAAATATCAAACACTTAATGGCTGGCATGTTATTAGCTAAATACATAATCCAGATGGAGCAATAATGATTTCATTGAAAGAACAATTAAGGGAAATTGAGACCGGCAAAATAATCAATGCATTGCAGGAATGTGACTGGGTAATGGCACGAGCGGCGCGGAAACTTGGAATAACAGAGAGAATGATCGGTTACAAGGTAAAAAAATATGGCATCAGGAAGGAGGGACATGGAAGCGAAGAATTGATTGAGCAAGAGAGTGTATGAATTGCGGACTTTGTCCTGTGAAGATATATTAAATTGGGGGATGACATGAAGATTCTAAAAGTTTTCGTAGTTAATATAGCAATATTATTGATGACCGGTATAGTCCATGCCACACCGTCAACCCAGATATGGATACCGTCAACTGATGTTCAGGCGTTTAAAAAAACTCATTTGGGCATTGACACCTATATTAAAGCCAAAAGCCGGAACGGAATGACCGAACCAACCGTCACTAATGTTGGTTTGACAGCAGGGATATCGCCATTTGAGAAGATTCAGCTCGAAATTGGGATAGATTACAGGGACACCGGCGGCGATCATACATATCCCATTCTGTTCAATGCAAAGATCGGTACGCCCGAAGGCGCTTTATTTGAAGGCTCTCCGGCAATAGCTATAGGTGGCTTTGATTTCGGAACAAAAAGTGATATAACTGATTACAACATCATCTACGGTCTTGTTGCAAAAACCGTTGGGAAGTTCGGGAGGTTCTCAGCTGGATATTACACAGGAAATGATGACCTTCTGCTGGATATCAACGGCAATGAAGATAAAGACGGGGTGCTTCTGTCATGGGACCGGACCATATCCGAGATATCGGACAAACTCTGGGCCGCGGTTGATTATCAGGGCGGAAAAAACAGTTATGGCGCGCTGAGCTTTGGAGCCGCATGGAAATTCGCTAAGAACGTCGGTGTCATCTTCGGCTATGACATCTACAACGAGAGCACATACAAACCAACTGCGACCTTGCAGTTAGACATAGACTTTTAAGGAGAAGGGAGGAAATAAAATGAATAAATTATTAAGTATTTTAATGTTTGCTGCGGTAATGTGTTTATCCTTTGGAGTCTTTGCAGAAGAGGCGCAGGTCGCAACACCTGAGGCTGCTGAAACGGCACCGACGATAGATACCGGGGACACGGCATGGGTGATGATCTCCACCGCGCTCGTCATGCTGATGACACCGGGGCTTGCACTTTTTTACGGCGGCATGGTCCGGCGCAAGAATGTGCTTGGTACCATAATGCAGAGTTTTATAG
>JACQXH010000208.1 GCA_016208845.1 Nitrospirota bacterium
AAGCAAAGAAATCCAGGAAATCTGCAGAAGATCTGGCCGGGAAACTTTCAGGCGTGATCTTGACCATAGAAGCGCAGGCAGGAGAGGGCGACAAATTATTTGGTTCTGTCACGAACATGGATGTAAGTGATGCACTTACCAAACAGGGTTATGATATTGATAAACGCAAAATAGTGATGCCTGATGAACCGATAAAACGCCTCGGCAGTTACAACTTGCAATATAAGCTCCATCCGGAATTAACAGTAAACATAAATTTAGAAGTCAAAAAATCGGAACAATAAATTATTCTTCCAAGAGTCGCATACTATGAAGCAGCTTGAAGTTGCACTGGACCGCTTGCCGCCGCAAAATATTGAAGCAGAGCAGTTCGTCCTCGGCGCTGTGCTTCTTGAGAATGAAGCCCTTGCCTCAATTATAGAAATGCTTTCACAGGAGGACTTTTACAGGGACTCCCACAGAAAGATATTCCTTGCAATGCTCGATCTCTACAAAAAGAGCGAACCCATTGATCTCATCACTCTTACCGAACAATTAAGCAGGAAGGCACAGCTTGAGGAAATAGGAGGGGCGTCATATCTCAGCCATCTCGTAAATCTTGTGCCCACCGCGGCGAACATTAAATATCATTCAAATATAGTCAGGGAAAAATCCATTTTAAGGGGGCTTATCAAAGTAGCCACGGACATTGTCTCGATGAGCTATGACGAAGGCATGGAGGTAACCGAACTTCTTGACAGGGCCGAGACAAAGGTCTTTGATCTGTCCGAAAGAAGCATCAGGAAATCCTTCGTACATATCAAAGAGGTACTGAAAGACACCATAGAGCTTGTGGACAGACTCTACAATAAAAAAGAGATGATCACAGGGCTGCCTACCGGGTTTACAGACCTTGATATGCTGACGACAGGTTTTCAGCCGGGCGATCTGGTGGTCGTCGGCGCGCGGCCCGGAATGGGCAAGACGGCTTTTTGTCTGAATATCGCAACCCATGTCGGGATCGAGGCGAAAGTGCCGGTCGCTCTTTTCAGCCTGGAGATGTCAAAAGAACTCATTGTTTTGAGAATGATATGCGCAGAGGCTGAAGTGGATTCAAAGAGCGTCCGCTCCGGCTACCATACCAAAGAGGACTACAGAAAACTTGTAAACGCCGCGGGAAGGCTCGCGGAGGCGCCCATATTTATAGATGACTCATTCAACACTGTGCTCGAGATAAGGGCCAAGGCGCGCAGGCTCAAGGCAGAGCATGGACTTGGACTTATCATAGTCGACTACCTCCAGCTCATGCGGGGCGAGGGAAGTTTTCAGGCAAGAGAGCAGGTGATATCAGATATCTCCCGTTCATTCAAGGCGCTCGCAAAAGACCTCTCTGTGCCTATTATAGTTATCAGCCAGCTTAACAGAAGCTGTGAGCAGAGAGGAGATAACAAGCGTCCGATAATCGCTGATTTGAGGGAGTCCGGCGCAATAGAGCAGGATGCAGACACTATCTTGTTCCTTTACAGAGGTGATTATTATAAGGAGAAGGACGCTGAAGAGGGCATCTCAGAGCTGGATGTGGCCAAACAGAGGAATGGCCCCACCAGTGTTATTAAACTTTCTTTTCTTGATAAATTTACGAAATTCAAGAATTATTCAAACCGCAGTGAGTATTAAATCGTACAGCGTACTTCGTACATAGTACTTCGTTTAAGAATATGAAGTAACGATGCACGATTTACGATGTACGGTGTACGAGGTACGGTGTACGATTCACGAGGTACGAAGTATGATGAAACGCAAATCAGCAGTAGCGGGTCATTTTTATTCATCATCCGGTTCCGGCCTTTCGAGCGAAGTTCAGAAATACATTAAACCATCCACTGCCAAAGAGAGGGCCATAGGCATAATCTCTCCTCATGCCGGGCTTATGTATTCAGGGGCGGTTGCAGGAGCTGTCTATTCCAGGATTAAATTCCCGCGCACCTTCATATTGCTTGGCCCCAACCACACAGGCCTCGGCAAACCCATTTCCATAATGTCCTCCGGTGAATGGGAAATACCCACCGGCAGTTTGAAAATCGATGAACTTCTTGCGAAAAAGATTAAAGACAATTCGGAGATATTTGAGGAAGACAGTTTTGCTCACTCGATGGAGCATTCTCTTGAGGTACAGATTCCTTTCATCATTCATTTTTCATCAGACGTGAGGATAGTGCCGGTCACGATAATGCAGAATTCTCTCGACGTCTGCAGGCTTGCTGCAGACGCAATAGCAACCGCCATTAAAAAAACAGATTATCCTGTCACAATCATTGCGAGCTCCGACATGAACCATTTTGAGTCGGATACAGTTACAAGGGTCAAGGACAGAAAAGCCATTGATAAAATTTTGGCCCTTGATCCTGAAGGACTCTATGAGACCGTAGTAAACGAAGAGATAAGCATGTGCGGTTATATTCCAGCGACCATCATGCTTTTCGCGGCCAACATATTGGGCGCTAAGGAAGCAGACCTCGTAAAATACATGACCTCAGGCGAAGTCAATAACGACTACGAACGAGTTGTAGGTTATGCGGGCGTTATAATCAAGTAAAACATTTATTTTACAAAAAAATCTATTCCTGCTACACTTGGTTTGTCGCTTAATAACTGGTACGGGAAGCAATGTATAACAATGCACTCGAAAATTTATAAAGACGATATAGAAAAAATCGGCCATGCACTGTCTACTGTAATTCAATCAAGATATATCTGGCTGTTTAACCATGTATCACGGGCATTATTTTTGGATTTATCAGACAAATCTGCATTGACACTTCCTTCATATTATTCATTTTCGCTGGAAGATGAGCGTAATGGCATAAAACCTATAGAATTTCGCTTCATTACTGATCTCTTGAAAAAAAGTAATGATATTTTGGCATATTCAGACGATGGGAGATCCTATAATTACGAATATGTCAGGGAAATCACTATATCAGGCATGAGGGCTAATCTGTTGACGTCAGTCCAAGCTTATCTCGAATATTATGAGATATTAAGTATTCACAAAAGATATGCCTTACAAGGGCATGAACTGTTTGATTTTATTCGTCAAGCAAGAAATATTGTGTGCCATAGTAATGGCATTATGAATAGTCCACGGTTGAGACGGTGTCAATGGCGCAATATAGTTATTGAAAAGAATGAGCAGGAATTAAAGATTACTGACAATTTGTTGCATGAACTTGTTAATGATGCAATCGAAGCTTTGGCAAGGCTCTATGTCGCATGTGATAAAGAGTTCGATTATGTTTCACTTAATTTGGGCTATTCGATTCCATTCATACAAAAATACATTACTGAAAATAAAAAATGAAAGGCAGCGTACAACAAAGGCATCGAGAGGGCCGCGGTATTAGTCGTAATTTTATTCGGTTCTAGGCTCGTTGCCCCGCGCCCCTCTTGCCCGGCATTATCAATATTAATTCTTAAAGGAGATAAACGCATGAGATTTAAACAGAGTGTATTTATTTTGGGTGTTGTTGTGTGCACTTGTTCATTGATTTTGACGGGATGCGCAACTCCGTATGACCAATTACGAAGTGCGATTGACACGGATAATCTCGAAGATGCACAGCACAGTTTGACTAAGGGTGCAAATCCTAGTGAGCAACTATCTTACGCTGTATATAAAATGAAACATAAAGTCGCTCGTTTATTGCTTAGCCAAGGTGCAAACCCCAACTATAGCGATCAAACAGTGACCCTTGTTGATGAGCTTTTTTTGGTAAATTCTAAAACGAATGAGCAATTTAAATATAATCCCAAGCGAGGAGCAACCGAACTTGATCTGACATCAGTAGTAGACACCAACACACAAAATCAAATTAAGCAAAAAGTTGTTAGTTTATTAGAAAGTCGGCAATTTTACTGGAGATATAAACTCAAAGAATATTATGTTCCTAATAATCTATGGTGGGCTATTAGGAATGATGATACTGAAATGGTGAGACTCCTTCTCGAATTCGGAGTTAACAAAAATATAGAGGTAAGTCATGAAAATGCTGACCTTAGAGTACCTAGTCAAAATTTGGGGCTGCCTTTCATTTCTAGTGAAGGAATTTTGGCTACAGCTCTACGTGGACAACCGTTTAGCGTAGTAGTTAATGGGGTACGTGAATATATTCAGCCTGACAAAGGCTATATTATTTCAAACAATATGCCACTTCAAGGAGAAATTATAACAAAATCTGCCTTAGAGTATGCCCAGTCTGAAGGCAAAACTTACATAGTCAAACTTCTTGAAAATCAACCAATCGATGCGACAAAAAAGCTGGCTGCTATTTTTGATAGTCTGACTGCTAACGATTTGTCGCAGATACGGGATTTAATAGATGCCGGGGCAGATGTAAATATTACTGCAGACAATGGTGCAACACCACTTTTTAGGGCATCTTATAATGGATATACGGAGATAGTGAAGCTTTTATTGGCGGCCGGTGCAGAGGTGAATGCTGTGCGTAAAGACAACGGCGCAACTCCGCTTTTATTTGCAACGCAGCAAGGGCACGCAGAGGTAGTGAAGCTTCTATTGGAAGCCAATGCCGGTGTGAATGATGCTTCTAAGGACGGCAGAACGCCGCTTTTAATAGCATCACAGAAAGGCCATGAAGAGGTAGTGAAGCTCTTGTTGGCGGCAAAGGCCGATGTAAATGTTATGGATAAAGACACCGGTAGAACGCCGCTTTTTATGGCATCGCAGGACGGTCACACCGGGGTCGTCAAACTGCTTTTGGATAAGGGCGCTGATGTAAATGCAAAGGCAGTGCTTAACGGTGTTGACTGGACTGCCATAAAGGTCGATAAAAAGAAGGGGCCGACAGTCATTGTGAGGATACTTGAGACATATAGCGCAAAGGAGTAATACGCAGACAGCGGCTCACGTACTTCAAACACGCTCAGATTAAAGACACAAAAATAAAAAGGCATAAAGAAATAACAACCATAAAAACAAAAGAATTGATTACAAGACGTTGGAGATGAACGAGTCGCACAGGACACTTTTTGAGCTATGATTGCTATGCACGTTCAAACAGTCGTTTTGCAAGAGGTTATCTCACATGCGCCTCGTCACTCAACTCTATGTTATGTGTTTAAAAATAGTGGTTTCAATATGTAATTTAAAATAGAAAAACCTTAGGCCGTCTATTTTCATAAAAGAATCTAAATTAAAGGAGGATGTATGAGAGTGAGAAAGAAAGCATGGATGTATATTTTATTATTTCTGACTTTCGGATTAACATCAGGATGTGCTTCTGTCGGAGGAAGGGTAGATACTGCAAATATGCGAGAAAGCGATGGCATTGTTTTTGGGTCAACATTGAATCGTTATTTTAATTATGAGGATGGATTGTTATTAAAAGATTATCGTTACCCCCATTACCTCTTAATTGGGGAACCTGGAAGGAATTTACCTGATATCTGCAATATACTTTGTCAAGGGCTTTCAGGCATAAAGGAGATACCAATCGGAAATGAACCACATTCAATTTTTGCATTAAAACTTCCTGCTGGCCAATATTCAATAATTCAAATCAGCAATGCAGGGGACACATATCACAACACAGACATCCGCTTTACCGTCGAACCGGGTAAAGTTTCTTATATTGGTTCACTTCAGATCGATAATCATATTAATAAAATATCTCTTTTACCAGACCAGTGGTTAAAAACTTATACCAGAGTGGTTGACCAAGAAGAACTCGATACGAGGAACTTTAAGGTTGTTAATCCTGACATAAGCCATGAAATAGAGAAGAATCTTATGACAGAGTAATAGAAAGAAAATAAGGGGTGTCATGAAAAAGAGAAATAAAGTATGGTTGTATATTGCCTTATTCTTAACTTTTGGATTCATAACAGGATGTGTTTCTAAAGAAACTGTTCGCCAAACATCCGAAGCTGGAGCTTCGGATCAAGGCAAAGTTGACATTGGGTTAATACGAGAAGAGGGTCTTATTTTTGATTTAATAGCTAAAGGACATTATAATACTAAAGAACTCCCGGACAGTTCCTTTAAGTCTACCAGTGAGACGGCTCTTGTATTTGGACGATGGGAAATACTAATGGATGGAAAACCTGTCCAGTTTGCAGCAGTGGGATCGAAAGACATGTTTTATTATTTTGGGATAGAAAGTGAAAAAGGGGAACGCTACAACGTCCTTTCTTCCAGAAAAGAAGGCTATTTTGTAGCTGCACTGCCTCCAGGGAAATACTTTGTTAACTTTGCTTATGGCAATACCACGGAAGGTACCAGTCTCTTTACCGACATTACACATTCAGTCTCTACGTCAACCGGAAGAATTACATTCAATGTAATTCCATCAGAGGCCATATATATAGGTACTATTCAAACAAACGTTAGACCTGAAGAAACTGACGAATTTTATTATGCTAAAACATCTGGATTTTTGAGCGGCTTTGCCTGTGGATTTCTATTAGAAATTGATCCATCTTGTTTGTCCAATATGTATAAGAATAAGGTAATTAGTGAGGCTGAATATGAGAAACTTGATTCGTCTCAAAAGAGTCAATATGAAAAACGGAAAAGACCACGTAAATATTTTGGTATTAATTCATGGATAGTTAAGGATGATATTACGCAAGCTAATAATTTATTTACTTCACTTTATCCAAGCCATATAGACCCAGTTAAACAACTTGCAGAAATTAAATTAAATGCTGAGAACCAGAAATAATATATTAGATAATCTATTAGTTTCGTAACGACCACATAACACTTATAAGGCCTCCGGTTGTCTCCGCCACGGCGGATCCGCCTGAGGAGGAAAGGGCAAAAGATCACACTTAGCGGATTTTGAACAATCCGTCATGCGAAGCGATACGCAAATCAAGAAACATTTCTGATTTAATTCCACAATCAGCTGCATACAGATTTAATAGCCTCTGGCTATCACATGGTCTGCGCCAAACCTGCCTGCCGACAGGGCATTATCGATGTTCAATAGCTTTGTGTATACGGAACACCTTCTGTCTCTTGAGAATGTAATAAACGGCCTGCCGATTTCATGGTCAACGCCTTTGCCTTGCCGTGTTTTTTTACAAGCATAGACTAAGAAAGAAAACGCGGGTTAAGTTATAATAAATCATAGAAATCAGTTTGGGAGGTACACGCTATGCCGGCTACGATAAAGATGGACATTGAACAGGTAAAGGGCTTAATTTCTCAATTTTCCATTAAAGAAAAAGAAGACCTTGCCCGCTATCTTGACAGTTTGACATTAAAAAAACGCTTCAAAACATTACTGTCAGCAAAGAAAAATATCCCTGTTTCATATGAGGAGATTACGAAAGAGGTCGAAAAAGTAAGGGCTGCAAGATACAAGTGAAAGCAGTCATTGACACAAATATCTGGATCAGTTTTCTTATCGGCAAACTCCTTGCCGGACTGGATGATTATATACTTGATGGACTGCTTGAGGTAGTCATATCTGATGAACAGTTGGAGGAAATAACAAATGTTCTTAGACGCCCCAAATTCCGCAAGCATTTCTCTGCCGACGACAGTGACGATTTTTATCCCTGCTCTATAATTCGCCCGCATAGTCGAGGTTCATCATACCATTAAAGATTGCAGTGACGAGAAAGATAATTTTATCCTTGAGACAGCCATTCGCGGCAAGGCGGACTATATTGTCACAGCAGACAAGGATTTACTTGTTCTGAACCCTTATAGGGGCAAAAAGATAATAGGCTTCAGAGAATTTGAAGATATTATAAAAGAAGCTAAAAAAGAATGAAAAAATATAACAAAGCAGTCGATTGAATCAATAAGATACATTAACGGTCTGTATCTTCTCTAATATTCTGTGTGTTCATTCCTTTCAGAAATCCCTTAAAGAATGACAAAGGTTTTTCCGGGATGAAATATATTAAGCCGCCTTTTGTAACTACTGTCATCTTCTGCCCGCTTATGAGATGAAGTTTCAATCTTATATTTTTGGCGGGTCAGGCTTAGCTATCTTGATATTGTGAACCAAAATGTGAGAGCGCTGTGCCTTGCAGCTTGATAAGATAATGCGCGGATCAATTTATCAGAACAAGAGGGAAGGGTCAGGTGGTCAGCATTGATAGGCGACAGATCAATACCAAATTACAAAAGCTTGACCCCACCATGACCCCACCACTGACCCCACCACCCCACCATAGATATCGTTATGAGTAAAGAAATATACAAAACACTGAGGCGTAATTTCAAGTTCGAACAGGAATTGTGGGCGGCAATTTGCTCTCTGGCTTCCAATAGCGACAATATTAAAAAAAGACTTGAGCGTGCCTACGAATATCACATCATATATCTTGAGCCTGACTCTATTCCCCAGAAGAGAAATCGAAAGAAACTGATAAAGATAAAGAACAAACTCACGAAAAATCATACGAAGACGGTCGAAGAAGCAATTTACTATTTGCCGCTGAAATCTTGCCGAGCAATGATTACTGACCTTTGCGATATTTACATCGAATTTATTCATTTTGAATGGGATCAGAATCACAGATGACAAAAGAAAAACTCATAACAACGCTATCGGGGCCGACCGGAAATAAAAATGGTTTGGTTTTATTCCAGCCTCTGTGTCCTGGCAACTCATGGCAAGCATTGAAGCTGTAAAAAAATCCCTCACGGAAAAATTTGTGAGGTAATAGGCAAAAAATCGAATGCGTAAAATAAGCTGTTTTGAACGATCTCTGGTGAGGGAAGGGTAATGAGACACCCCAAAACAAAGCGGTTTGACTCACCGGATACTTATTCTACAGACTCGTTAGAGGCCAAATAAAATATATTGCTTGAAGTAAGGTTCGGGGTTCGTTAAGATATAATATCAGCAATTGATTGGAGGATATATATGGCATCAAAACTGAAAGAAATTGAAGAAAACGCTCTCAAACTTTCACCCCATGACCGAGCACAGTTAGCAGAATATCTGATCCATAGCCTTGATGAGGAAGAAGATCCAGAAGCAGAAAGGTTATGGATAGAGGAAGCGGAACGCCGCTATCAAGAATACAAAGAAGGAAAAGTTAAAGGGAAACCGGCAACATTAGTATTTAAAGAGGCGCGGTCAAAATTTAAATGAAATCTATTATATTTCTTCCCGATGCCGAGGAGGAGATGTATGAAGCGGCAAGGTATTACGAGTCGAAGGCATCAGGATTGGGGATTGATTATCTTTCAGAAATTGAACGGGCTGTTGCATCAATTACAGAGTATCCTTTGACTTGGCCCAAAATTGAGGGTGAACTAAGACGGCGACTGGTTCAGAGAGTTCCATTTGGTATTTTGTACTATATTGAATCAGAAGAGATTGTTATTGTAGCCGTAGCTCACCTAAGAAGAAGACCGGGCTATTGGAAAAACAGAATCAGCTTCTAACCAGCCGCTCCACATTGTTATACGGTAAAGAGTAAGATAAATTTGTCATAGCAAGCATTCAAAGGAGTTACATGAAACTCACATTTGAATGGGATGAGGTCAAAGCAAACGCCAACTTCAAGAAGCATAAAGTGAGCTTCGAAGAAGGTAAATCGATTTTCAATGACCCCTTTCTATTCACATTTCAGGATAAAGAGCATTCGATAGACGAGGAGCATTATATCAACATTGGCATTTCTGCAAATGGGCAACGATAAAGATGGACATTGAGCAGGTAAAGGGCTTAATTTCTCAATTTTCCATT
>JACQXH010000209.1 GCA_016208845.1 Nitrospirota bacterium
AAATCGGGCACTGATTATATTTAAAAAAATAAAATTAATCAAAAGAATTCCTTGAAGCTCTGCTTCGGGGTAGTTCATTGAAAAAAATCCGGCAATATGGTAAAAAATAATATCCGGCAAATAAAAAATTTTAAACTTTAACCGCTAACCTGCTTTTTTGTTCCCTGAATAATGATTATGGAAAATATTTCCCTCATCAGCAATGATACAGAGACGGCTTCTGCGCCTTCACAGCAGAGGCATGAAGACATCCTCACACTGGTGCGTCATTACATTAATGCCGCAGGACAGGACCTTGCTACAGGCCACAAAAAGCTTTCCGGTGAAGCAGAAGAATATATTTTATCTTACCCCTGGGACACTGCAAACAACGAACTCGAACGCGCGATTAAAAAAGCCTGTATTTTATCCGATGATGAATTCCTGAATGTCGAGGATTTTGACCTTAAATACAGACATATGAAATCCATAGGCGTGGGCAAATTCATTGAGGAAAAACTCAAGGGATTCATGAAGAACATCAAGAACCTTGAAAAGTTCAACCTCTATGAGACTGTTATACCGGAAGTAGAGAGGGCCCTTATAACAATGGTCATAAAAGAAACAAACGGTAATCAGTTAAAGGCTGCAAAGCTTCTGGGCATAAACCGTAATACGCTGCGGGACAAGGTCAGAAAATTAAAGATAAGCGTGAAATCTATCAGGGCCTCGAATAATGAAAAATAGTGGTTCATTCTTGAAAAAGTTGAATATATGCAAATAAACACTAAAACACGGAGGCACTGAAAAAGAAATAAAATTAATAAGCTCTATGTTCTTTATTGATTGTTTTCTCTGTGTCTCAGTGGCTCTGTGGTTTTAATGATTTGTCTTTCAACTTAAGTACTAAAGAGAGAAAATAAGTAATCATAAAAAAATATTTTCAGTATAATATCCTTATGCCTGAAAAATAGCAGCAGCATTCGTTGTCCATATCATTGATAAATGACCGTTCATTCCCATCTTCAAATAAGATCTTTACAAACGAGAACCCGCCAGAAAGAAGTGAGTGTTTTTCTTCGATTACCTCCCCTGAACCCCAAGTTGAATATCTTAAGTGGTTTACCCTGTCGCCTACCTTGAGATACAGTCTCTTTCTCATATTAAAATTATATGAAATTTTTTCTTGATAATGAAGCTGTTTTTTGGTGTCTGATGTGTTCTATAATATAATATTAAGCACTATATTGTTCTATAAACGACAGTTAGCCGCGGATTTGCACGGATTGAAAAGAAGATAGGGTCAAGGGAAAGGACTACAGATTAGTTTTTTTTTTTTATTTTTAAACCCTAATTTCCAGACCCTTTAGGAATCTGTGCTTTTCTTCCTGCCGATAGGCAGCTCTGTGCCCATCCGTGTTCATCTGTGGCCCAACGCTTTTATTGAAGAAAATCATTGCTTATTTGAAACGCAAAGGGAGATAAAATGAGAAGAAGGGCCTTACAATGCCCTTTCTGTGATAATTTATTAGCCCGGCCTGTGGATATTGAGTTCAAGTCAATGGAGCTTACGGGCGGTATCTGCACATGCGGTGCGGTCTATGCGTTTGACCGTTCGGGACATAATCTTGGCGAGACGTTTATGGACGCATTGACCTTTTTGTGCAGAGGAGATGTTGATAAAGCCCTTACCCTTAATCCGGATGAATATGAAACAGAGGATTTTGATTACGACTTACATGCCAATTCCCTCGGCGACACTCGCAGAAAAAGCAAATCCAGCAAAATACTGTTTGCGAGATTAAAAAACCAGGCCTGAATTTTCCCAAAATTCCAGCTATACTGTTTTCATTAACCCGTAAAATGCAATTTACCGCAGAGGACACAGGGAAATACTTTAATAACAAAAGAAAAAGACCCATTTTATTGCTCTTCTCTGCGCACTCATTTGTACAACAAAGATTCATATTACATAAGCGACTTGGCTTATGAGAACACAGAGAACCCTTTGGGAATTTAAGAGATTACCATTCAGGAAATTACCTCTGTGCGCTCTGTGGTTTCCTGGAATGTATTTTCTGGAATATTCATTTTAGAAAGGAAAGCGTGACTGTGAAATACCTTATCATAGGCAATGGCGTTGCCGGAACGGCAGCAGCAGCCAACATACGCAAGCTTGACAGCAGCGGAGACATAACCATCATTACTGATGAGTCAACTCCTTTTTACAGCCGCATAAGGCTGATCGAGTATCTTGCCGGTGAGGCCGGCGAAAAAGATATTGTTGTTTATAAGAACGAATGGTATGAAAAGAACGGCATCAAATTAAGACTGGATACCCTCATTACTGATATAGATAAAGACCAGAAACATGTCATTACCACAACCGGAGAACGGATTCGTTATGACAAACTTCTCCTGGCTACAGGGAGCTATTGCTTTGTACCGCCCATGACAGGCGCTGACAAAAAAGGCGTCTTTACGCTTCGGACTATCAGAGATGCGGATGAGGTCATCAATTATGCAAGGGGACTGAGCAGGGCGCTCATTGTCGGAGGCGGAGTGCTTGGACTTGAGGCTGGTAATGCCTTAAGAAAAAGAGGGCTCGAAATTTCTGTTGTCGAATTTTTTCCCCGCCTTCTTCCAAGACAGATGGACCCTGACGGCGCGGAAATACTTAAGGCACAACTGCAAAGCATGGGCTTTTTATTTTATCTGGGCGCAAAATCAAAGGAGATAGCCGGAAACGATAAAGTCCAGGCGCTGATTCTTGAAGATGGAACAAGGATCGATTGTGATTTGATCATTATATCAGCAGGCGTGCGGCCTAATGCCGGCCTCGGCAAAAAACTCGGCCTCACAATTAACAAAGGATTGGTTGTGAATGACAGGATGGAAACAGACGCAAAAGATATTTATGCCGCAGGTGACTTAATAGAGCACAGAGGCGTGTTTTACGGAATCTGGCCTGCGGCTCAGAAGCAGGGCGAGATCGCAGGGATAAACATGGCAGGTCGGTACGACCCATCGGGGTCGATTCGTACCGAGATTCCGAGGGGAAGCGCGGTGTATGAAGGAACAACCATGTCCAATGTCCTCAAGGTTGCGGGCCTTGACCTTGCGGCAGCAGGAGATATAGACGCGGACGGCAAATGTGAATCCATCTTTCAAAAAGACAGAGAAAAGTTCACCTATAAAAAACTGGTACTTAAAGGCAACATCATTGCTGGCTGTATCCTATACGGGGATATCTCCGGTCATCGCAGAATACTTAAGGCAATTGATGAGAAAAAAGACATCTCAGGGATAAAAGAGGCGCTTGCAAGATGGGACCTGAACGCGCTGTAACTAAAATGGCAGTTAGCCGCGGATTTGCACGGATTGACACGGAAACTGAAAGAAGTTAAGAAAAATAATATTAAAAAGCAAATATCAAATATTAATCCCGATGCTTCGGGATGCATTTTGATTTTAATGCTTTGCCACAACGTCTCAAACTCCTAACTTCATAATTTCTGATTTATTAAATCTGTGCTTATCTTCCTGCCGAGAGGCAGATCCGTGTTCATCTGTGTTAATCCGTGGCTAAACTTGTTTATTATTTTATTTGTCTTAATCCGTGGCCAAAAGCTATTTGACCTCTCGCACTTCTCCCATATGAGTAAAAATAATATATGAGCGGACATCTGCTGAGCTGAATAACCTGCCAGCCGCTTTCTTGTAGATATCCATTTGAAAGGCATACTCCCTTAAAAGATATCTCATCTCATCATCATCTTTAACAGGGAATGTCTTGTAATCATAGATCTTTAAACTGCCGCCGTCTTTGATCAAACGGTCGATCCTTCCGCTATATACAGTCTTTTCAAGCCCAAGGACAAAAGGCAGTTCTGAATAAGAGTCTTGTTTCGGTATGATCACATCCTGCCAGATGCCTTTTTCTTTGAGAAGAGATACATCTTTTTCCATCATTGATATGAGTCTCCCTATTTGCCCTTTTATCACGCCCTTGGATACGAGTAATTTTTCGGCTTTCACATTTATATCCTGTTCCGGGAGGATGCCCTTTGAGATTTCTTCAAGGAGTTTATGTATCACGTCTCCAAGTATCAGCCAATCCTTCCCGTGCCTGCGGCGTATATTGACCGTCTCTGTGACCGGCTTCCATGTGACAGATTCCCTGATATCAAGAGGAATGATCCTGTCAGGGATTGACGGCAGGGGTTTCGGCGCCTTTGGCTTCGGCGCCTTATCGCTGATCGCATGTGCCTCGAGCTCGGAAAGCAGGGAGAGCCCCTTAATTTCTCCGGACATGCTGTAGCCTGTTTCAGTATTTTCAAGGCCAAGAGCGCCTCCTCCGCCCGTGTAACAGACACATATAACAAACGCTTCTGTTCCTCCTCTTCTTTGGCCTGATGGCTAAGAAAATCACTGTCTGATCTGCGGATTGCAGAGTCAGGTTCATATTTGAAAAAATATTTATCCCCTGAATCATATATCAGGCTGTCATCCGGCCTTGATCCAAAGCCCTCCTCAATTCCGGGCACGAAAACTACTGGGAATTCAAGACCCTTGGAGGCATGTATGGTCATGATCCTCACGGCATCCATTCCTTCCGCATTGACATTAGCCTTTGGCTCATCTGCCTTAGCCTGAGTTATTTCGAGGAAGTCACTGATCCTCATCAATGACTTGCCTTCAGCCTCCAGGTCTTCTACAACCCTTATGAATTTCTTGACATTTGCCTTTCTCTGGGCTTCATGAAAATATTCCCATGCCCGTGTACGGACAAAGGCCATTTCAATTAATTCTGACACAGGAGTATACGGAAGCTGAGTGAGCCAATCTTCAAGAAACGACACGGCTTGTCCCGCCATGCCTGATCTCTTAAGTTTTGAATACAGGCAATCGCCTTCATGGTCTATTGCCATGATTATAGTTGCTTCGTCAATTGAAAAAAGAGGACTTTTTAAAAGCAGGTAGAGACTGTAGTCGTCCTTAGGGTTTGAAAAAAAATATATGAGCGACCTAAGTATCGCGACCTCCGGTTCCTGATAGAACCCTATGCCCTTTACCGCGACAAAGGGGATGTCATGTTGCCTTAAGGCCTCCTCATATTTCTTAAGGTGAGTCCTCTTTCTGAGGAGCAGCGCCATATCCATATATCTGCAGGGCCTCTTCATAGGGGCCGACCTGTCGCTTATCTCGAACTTGCCCGCAAGGCCCTGGATCCTTTTTGCGATTATGTCCGCCTCCCTCTGTTTCACTTCTGCGGTGGTCTCTATATCAGGATCAAGCAGAATGATCTCGACTTTGCCTTCGCCGGAGTCTTTTCTGCATGCATGGAAAGGGCTGTACCTTGTTATCCATGGGGGAGCGTCCTCATCCGCTTGCATTATTCTTGAAAAGACATGATTGGTAAGATCTATAATGGCCTGCCCGCTCCTGTAATTTTCCTTCGCCTCTCCATAGTAGAATTCCTGACCCAGCCAGTCCCTGAGTTTTTTCTTTGCGTTCTGAAAGATCTCTACATTGGCGCCCCTGAAAAAATAAATGGACTGCTTCTCATCGTCTACAAGGAATATTGTCGGGGTTATCCCCTCTCCCCTCTTGGCGCCGATGCCGGACCGCCACTCCTCTGTCAGCCTGTCGATGATCACTGTATCTGGCAAGGCACTTGCTGAAGACAGCCATTATCCTCTCTCCGCGCTTCATATGCTCCTCAATATTCCTTTCCCTCCAGTAGAGGGACATCTTTATGGCCCAGTCCTGATAGTTCCTGATATTTTTCAGAGAGGAAGGAGTTCTTTTTCTTGGCATCCGGCTGTCGGTCAAAAAAAGTTTTTCAGCACTGACAAGCTTATTGAAGGCATCATTTTTAAATAGTGATATATAATTTTCTATTGATTCACCTGCTCCTGGCCATTTTATTAGTTCATCTTCAAGTGAAATGTCAGCTGAATGCGCCGGGATCTCTGCTTCCAGTGAAGATGGCCTTTTTGCAAACAGTTTATTTATCGCTGTCTTGAGGTGCTCAAGCCCTCTGAAACCTTTTTCGCCAAGCGTCTGCAGGAGCATCTCATGGCTGTCCCCGCCTTTGCCTGCCTCCATAATTATCTCGTAGAGCACCGCCTCCCAATTAATGAGCGCGTCTATCTCATCCTCTATCCTGTAGTTTGGGGCTGTAGCTGCCTCAAAAGAAAACCTCCTTAGCAGGGTACCGCAAAAGGAATGTATTGTTGAGACCCTCATAAGGGACATCTTCTCAAGAAGAAGCCTGAATAAGGCGCTGTCCTCTTCCTTGAGTATCTTTAGGATCCTCTGCTTCATCTCGGCAGATGCCCTTTCCGTAAATGTGATCGCCAGTATGCGCTCTACCTCCACGCCTGATTCAAGAAGCGCGATATAACGCCTCGCGAGCTTCTCCGTCTTTCCGGAGCCTGCCGGTGAAGAGATGACCACGCTTTTGTTTACATCAAGATAGTTGTCCATAGTAAGATAAATTCAAAGCTCAAAATGCACAACTCCAAATTAAGGAGATTTTGTTGTAATTTAAAATATCTTCTTCCACAACAGTTTCAGAGTTCTCGAGGCTCGATCAGGAGTTTTATACCGTCGATTATTTGTTTAATCCTTGCCGGTGAAAGCCCGCCGATCTTTTCAACAAGGTCGGCTTTGTCAACCGTAATTATCTGCGATATATTGATAACGCTGTCTTTTTTCAGACCGCCTTCTCCTTTTTTGAGAAGGATGTTGCCAGGGGCTTTTGACAATTTGAGATTTGATGTTAAAGCACAAACAACAACAGTATTGATCCTGCTTAGATTGAAAATGTTGTTTTGCACGATAACATGGGGGTGCTTATAGCCCGGCTCTGATCCATGCAGTACACCCAGATCAATCCAGAAAATATCTCCCTGCCTGATTTCCAAATCAGCAGGGCTCCTTTGACAATTTTCTGGAATAGTATTTTTTGCTCTTTTGCCGCAAAGCGGTATCCTGAGACTCTTCCGGTTCTGAGTAGGCCTCATCGAGAGATGATAAAAGATTTTGGGACTTGATCCGCTCAAGATATTCCCTGACTGCAATGGTAAAAAGCTCGCTTCGGGAACGATGCTGCTTTTTAGCCGTTTTCTGCAGTTCATCAAAAAGAGTGTCTGGAATGGATA
>JACQXH010000210.1 GCA_016208845.1 Nitrospirota bacterium
AGGAGCAAGCATGAAATATATTGAGAATGTTGAAAGGATAATAGTTTTCTCTCTCTTGGTCATGATGGTGTCGGTTGTATTTCTTTCCACTGTGGAATTGGGCTGGATTATCATCAAAGATATTATCACCCCCCCCTGTATTTCTGCTCGATATTAATGAACTGTTGGACATATTTGGCATGTTTTTATTGGTGCTGATAGGTGTTGAACTTTTGGAGACTGTAAAAATGTATCTCAGTAAAAAGACAGTGCATGTTGAAGTCGTGTTCACGGTTGCCATGATTGCCATCGCCAGAAAGGTCATCATTCTGGATATAAAAGAGGTCCCGAGCCTCACCTTAATTGGAATAGGCGCCATTATTGTCGCCCTCTCCGCCGGACACTATCTTTTGACGAGAAAACGGAGCAGCTAATGCAGGACCATGCTTTATGAAGCGAGCCATCATGTTGACGGAAACATATGATCAGTGTCGAGAGTGATCGTGGATGAACAAGGGATTGAGTACAGGAGAGAAGACTCTGGAATTGAAACAGGAGGACAAAGTAAATAATGCATTGGCACCAGAAAAATTCAGCTACTGTTATTGAAGAACTGAAATCATCATCACAGGGCCTTTCTGCCGAAGAAGCTTTAAGGCGGCTCGGAGAATACGGCCCTAATGAATTAAAGGAGAAAGCGAAGAAGACCGCATTCATGATGTTCCTTGACCAGTTCAAGGACTTCATGATTATTGTCCTCATTGCCGCAGCCGTTATTTCAGGATTTATCGGCGAGTTGTCCGACACGATAGCAATAATTGTAATTGTTATCCTTAACGCGGTCATTGGTTTCATACAGGAATACAGGGCTGAAAAGGCAATGGCTGCCCTGAAAAAAATGACTGCTCACACAGCGCTTGCATTAAGAGGCGGCATACCAGCCAATATTCCTGCATCAGAACTTGTGCCGGGGGATATCGTATTACTCGAAGCCGGGAAGGTCGTGCCGGCTGATATGCGACTTACAGAGACTGTCCAGATGAAATCTGAAGAGGCCGCCCTAGAATATAAAGGCATTGCATGACGGGATGCTTTCTATAGGTGACAGAAAGAACATGGCCTATAAAGGCACTGCCATCTCATACGGCAGAGGCGCCGGCGTTGTCATCGCAACAGGCATGAATACAGAACTTGGAAAGATCGCTACCATGCTTCAGGAAGAGGAAGAGGTAAAGACCCCTCTCCAGAAGAGGCTAGCAAGCTTTGGCCGGAAGATCGCTTATGCAGTGCTTGCAATATGCGCTATTGTTTTTGGCATTGGCGTAATGAGAGGAGAGTCCTCCATATTAATGCTTCTTACCGCCATTTCACTTGCTGTTGCAGCCATACCGGAGGCGCTTCCTGCTGTCATTACGATATCCCTTGCACTCGGAGCCAAGAAACTCGTAAAGCAGAATGCCCTTATAAGAAAGCTCCCTGCTGTTGAGACCCTCGGCTCTGTCACATACATCTGTTCAGACAAAACAGGCACGCTAACGCTCAACAGGATGACAGTAGAGGAGATATATGTGGATGGGAAACTCGTAACGAGTAACGAGTTACGAGTTACGGGTAAAGACCAGAGACAGCATCCAGAACTTGTCACTCGTCACACGTCACTCGTCACTTATTTCACTGCTCTCGCCCTAAGCAATGATGCAGCTCTGGATAAGGACAATAAACTGATCGGCGACCCTACTGAGACTGCATTGTTTGATATTGCGGATAAGAATGGATTCAACAAGCAGGAGCTTGAAAAGGAATTACCGAGAGTTGCTGAAATCCCCTTTGACTCGGACAGAAAATGTATGACGACATTTCATAAAACGGGGATTAGGGCTTTGGGATTAGGGGTTAGTAAAGAAAACCAACCCCTAACCCCCAGCCCCCAACCCCTGATTTCTTTTACAAAGGGTGCGATAGAAGTCTTAATTGATAAGTCAGATAATATCCTGACGTCAGAAGGTTTAAAGGGAATAAACCGCGAGGAGATTCTAAAAGTAAGTAACAAAATGGCTTCTGACGGACTGAGAGTTATTGCAGTTGCCATGAGAACATGGGATACCCTCCCTGATGACATTACTCATGAGAGGGTAGAAACAGGACTCACTATATTAGGCCTTGCCGGTATGATGGATCCTCCAAGGGAGGAGGCAAAGGAAGCTGTATCAATGTGCAAAGCCGCCGGGATAAAACCGGTGATGATAACAGGCGACCATCCAATTACAGCAAGAGAGATCGCAAAGAGGATCGGGATTTCAGAAGACGACTCTCTTGCGACAATTACAGGCAGAGAGCTTGAAAAAATATCCATGGAAGAATTTGAAGAGCGGGTTGAGCACATAAGGGTTTATGCGAGGGTCGCGCCTGAGCAGAAACTGAAGATAGTAAAGGCCCTTCAGGACCGGGGACAGTTCGTTGCCATGACCGGCGACGGGGTGAATGACGCGCCGGCATTAAAGCGGGCTGACATAGGTGTTGCAATGGGCATTACGGGCACGGACGTCTCTAAGGAAGCCGCTCATATGATACTGCTCGATGACAATTTTGCGACAATCGTGAAAGCGGTTAAAGAAGGCAGAAAGATATACGATAACATCAGGAAATTCGTAAAATATCTGCTTACAACAAACTCGGGAGAGATATGGACCCTTTTCCTTGCTCCGCTTGTCGGCCTGCCGATTCCTCTGCTGCCGATCCATATACTCTGGATAAATCTTGTGACAGACGGCCTTCCAGCTCTGGCCATTTCTGTGGAGCCTGCTGAGGGCGATGTCATGCGCCGGCCGCCGAGACATCCAAAGGAGAGCATATTTGCTCACGGACTGGGAATTCATGCGATATGGGTAGGTCTGCTTATGGGCGGTATAGTCCTGTTTGTTCAGGAGTGGTCGATCAAGACCGGGCATGGACACTGGCAGACAATGGTTTTTACAGTGCTTTGTCTTACACAGTTAGGGCATGTCCTTGCCATAAGATCCGAAAAAGAGTCCTTATTCAAGATAGGTTTATTCTCCAACAACTACCTTCTCGGCGCGGTTGTGCTGACCTTTGCCCTTCAGATGGCAACTATTTATATCCCGGCGCTGAATCCAGTATTTAAAACAGAACCGCTGACAGCGAGTGAGCTTGTATTTACCCTTGTCATGTCGACCGGAGTTTTTTTTGCGGTGGAGATAGAGAAATGGTGGAAACGGAAGTATTCATGAAACAAATAAAAATATTCAGCTTGACACGGATAAACCTGCCTACCGGACAGGCAGGCACGGATCTGCCTATCGGCAGGAAGATAGCGACCGATAGAATGAATAAATAAGTTTAGCCACGGATGAACACAGATGACCACGGATCTGCCTCTCGGCAGCTCAATTAAAGATAAAGCAAATCAGAAATTATGAAGTTAGGAAGTTGAGAAATTATGATTCTAAACTTCCCGAAGCGGGTCGAAGTTTAGTCATATCGACCGAAGGGTCGGTACGGTGCGACCGAGTCGTTTCGACTCGCTTAGACTTATCTTCATATCTTATTATGTTTCTGTGTCAATCTGCGTAGATCTGCGGCTAAATGTCGTTTTTTTAATGCAGGGTCAGGAACTCTCTTTAAAACTCTTATCACCCCAAAAGGCATAAACAGAATATATATACTTCCATGCCCTTTGATGAAATGAGTAATTCACCGGATCATATCCCATGTACGATATT
>JACQXH010000032.1 GCA_016208845.1 Nitrospirota bacterium
CAATAAGCAGTTAACCACGGTTTACTTTTGTGGTCACACAAAACTTTGCGGAATTCCTTCGTTTTCTCTGTGTATCTGTGCCTCTGTGGTAAATGAACTTCCATTTTCAGGATTCTCTATACCGACATGTCCTGCATTAATTGTCTTCCAGAAAGAACCTGTTCTTTCTGCATAAGTTCAGGGTATTACCACGGATTGAGTATAATGTGATCAGGCAGGCTATATCGCATATTAATAGCATATGTACATAAAAAGCAATTAATATGCCAGATAATGCATGTTGATTTTTAAGGATTTTTGCTGATTTCAGGATGGCTAAAAGTCATAAAAATGACGTTTTTGAACGATGAGGACAACCCCGGTGGTCATCCGGTTGTAGGTTGGAGCGGTATTAAAGAAATACTTAAACCTTTCCTACCCCTCCTTGTAAAGGAGGGGATTTTTTAAAACTATTTTTTGCGTTCGAACTAATAAAAAAGCGCATACCTTCTCATCCTGACATTGGTCAAAATGCCGATCGCTAAAAAATTTGATAAAAGCGCTGTGCCTCCGTAGCTCATAAATGGAAGAGGAACACCTACAACAGGCACTATCCCAAGGGTCATACCGACATTTACGACAAAATAAAAAAACAGCATCGATGTCACACCAAGCGCGAGAAAACTTCCGGCCGGATCACGGGCCCTGATCGCTGTATCAAGGCCTCTCAAAATAATAAAAAGATAAAGAACAAACAGAATAATGCTGCCGGCAAATCCCCACTCTTCCGCAAATACTGAAAAAATAAAATCTGTATGTTTCTCTGGCAAAAACCTGAGGTACCCCTGCGTTCCCTTCATGTAGCCTTTTCCTGTAAATCCGCCGGAGCCTACCGAAACTTTGGACTGATTAATATGATAGCCTACACCCTGCGGGTCTACACTTGGATCAATGAATGCTATTAATCTGTTTTTTTGATAGGTTTTCAATCCGCCCCAGAATATATTGCCGACAAAAGGCAAAGATATAAGACCTATGATAACTCCGACAACTATGAGTTTCTTTTTTGTTCCGGCAGTCAAGATCACAGAGATAAAGATGAACGATAATATCATGACTGTCCCGAGATCAGGCTGTTTAAAGATAAGTATCGCAGGCACTGCGAAAAAGATCAGGGCCACCTTAGCAAGGCCTTTAAAATCAAGGTCCATTTTCTGTTCAATGCCTGAAAAATACCTGGAAATGGCAAGGACAAAGAAAATCTTGAAAAACTCAGAGGGCTGAAATGAGAAAAAACCCAGGGGTATCCACCGCTGTGCGCCCATTCCTTTTCGTCCTATGATAAGCACCGCGATAAGAAGGAAAACGCCGACAGAATAAATAAAATAGGCATATCTGATAAACCACATGTAGTCAATGCTCACGACAAGGAAGAAAAAAAGCAGGCTCAGGCATATCCAGTATATCTGCTTCATATAGAAAGATTGCTGTTCAGCGTCAAGGATCGGCCTTGTCGCGCTGTAAATCGTTATAACTCCGATCAGGGATATCGCGAGGGCCACAACAATGATGCTCCAGTCAAATTTTTTTAATATATTTCTGTCTATCATAAATTTATTGGATTCCGGCTCCCCTCCTTGGTTAAGGAGGGGATTAAGGGGTGGTTTGTTTTATCAACTACCACCCCGTCCCGAAGAATCGGGACACCCCTCCTAAAATAGGAGGGGAGCTAATGTTCGACAATCGAACCGCTATTATTTTCTCTATTCTCCTGCTTACTTGAATATCCAAGTAAAGGCAAAAGACTGCTGACACCCGGATCCTGAGAAGGGGCGTCTTCCAGTCCGGACTTGAGACCATTTATTGATTCTACCGGCAGATCATCTTCGGCATCTTCATTCTTCGGCTGAGTTCTCTCCTGATAAAACGCCTCTATCACGCTTTTTGCTATAGGGGCTGCTGCTGATCCGCCGTGTCCGCCGTGCTCGACGAGAACAGCCACGACTATTTGCGGATCTTCTTCAGGAGCGAATGATACAAACCAGGCGTGGTCCCTGTATTTAGCTGATGCCTTATCTCCTCCAATAGCCTGCGCAGTGCCTGTTTTCCCGCCGATAGTTATCAAATTCGAGTGAGCTGCCCTGCCTGTCCCGCTTGTCACTACATCCACGAGCGCCTTTCTTAAAAATTCCATATTCTCAGGCTTTATATTCAGTTTTCTATCAATAATATTTTCCACGGTCGGGTCCTTCAGTATGTGCGGCCGATACAATTTACCCCCGTTTACCACCGCGGCCATAAGCCTCGCCATCTGCAATGGTGTTACAGAAAGATACCCCTGTCCTATTGCTGTGTTCAGGGTTTCACCCAAGTACCATTTTTCTTTTTTAGTTTTTAACTTCCACCCGGTAGAAGGCACCAGCCCCGGTTTCTCGCCATCAAGTTCAATTCCCGTGGTTCTACCGAGACCAAAATCCAGCGCAGATCGTGCGATCGGATCTACCCCGAGTCTCTTCCCGGCCTCATAAAAATATACATCGCAGGATTCAACAATAGCCCTGTGAAGATCAACTCTGCCATGTCCTCCCTTTTTCCAGCAGCCAAAGGTCCTTCCTATATTGATCGAGCCTGTACATACAAACTGTGTGTCCTTTGTAACAGCCCCTTCTTCAAGCGCTGCAAGAGTTGTGATTATTTTAAAAGTCGAACCCGGCGGGTACTGGCTCTGGAGCGCCCTGTTCATCAATGGATGCAGAGGATCATTTACGATATCTTCCCAGTCCTCAAAATTTATCCCTCTTGCGAAGAGATTCGGATCAAAAGACGGATTGCTGGCCAAAACGAGTATCTCGCCGCTGTTCGGGTCAAGTGCAACAACTGCTCCGGTCTTGTCAAACAGTTCATCTTCAGCCACGGACTGGAGGGTCATATCAATAGTGAGCTCAATATCCCGGCCCTTTACAAACGGCTCTGAACCTACAGATTTCACTACCCGGCCCATAGCATCTATCTCGACGATCTTCTCACCCGCGGTCCCTCTTAAAACAGTGTCATAGATCTTCTCTGCTCCCCACTGACCAATGAATTCCTCTCTGGGAATATGACTGTACCTGGGATCTTTTGCCTGCTTCAGAGAAAGTCTTCCGAGATATCCGATGACATGACTTGCATTCTGCCAGTAGAGATATTCGCGGCTTACAACCACATCGACCTGAAGACCGGGGAAGTCAACCTTCCTCGCCTCAACTCTGGCAACCTCCTCTATTGAAACGTTCTGCTTGAGTTTTATTGTATCGGACAGATCAGAAGCTGCTGCTGCAAGTCTGCGACCGAGGTCCTCAATTTTCAGTCCGAGAAGCGCGTGCTTACAAGAGTATCGCCATTTCTGTCATAGATTATCCCCCTTGGGGCCGGAGTTTCTATAACGCGCAGTCTGTTGCGTTCAGCGATTTTTTTATATTCTCCGCCTTTTATTATCTGCAGATACCAGAGCCTTAAGGCAAATATGGAAAAGATGAAAATTGCAATATATGCTCCAATTAATATCCTTCTTTCCATATATCAAAATGTTCTTTTAGGATTGATTACAGGGAACAATGCCAATGAATCCCGGGTCTTCTCCGGGTCCAGGACCGGATAAAGCAGGAGACTGAAGATCGCTGTATAGACGATCTGCATAACAGAAATCGTTAGGGGCCTGTTCGCAAAATAGATATCTGCAAAGGTTGCGAGAATAACATGGACCAGGAAAATATCTAAAATGGAAAACATTATTATCGCCACCGTATTTATTATTATATTCCATTGAAACACCCTTTGTCTTACAGAGGCAATGGCATATCCCGCAAGCGCCATGCTTATTATATTTGTCCCGGGAATAAAACCGCTCGATAAATCCAGAAGCAATCCGGTCAAGGCCCCAAATAACATCCCTTTTGCCTGCCCATATCTCAGGGAGTAAAAACAAACAAGGACAAAAAGGATGTCTGGTTTTATGCCGGTAAAAAACTCAGACTGGGCAGCCAGGGCAAGAAATGCAAGAAACAGATAGATCAAAAAGGCCTTCATCTTTTAAGTATTGCAACCTCTTCTATGGTTTTAAAATCCTGTGCAGGCAAGACCTCGATCACCTGAAAGAATTCTCCGTCTTTCTTTATGATGCTTGTGACATAACCGATAAGCAGTCCATCCGGATACAGACCTTCAAGGCCCGATGTTATGACTGCATCCCCTGATATGACATCCATCTCCTGAGATACATATTTCAAATAGCATTTTTTATCGCCGTTTCCCTCCAGTATGCCCTCTGTGCGGGAAGACTGGATCCTGACAGCTACTGAAGCATTAACGTCCGTTATCTGGATGATGCTTGCCCTGTCTTTGAGCACTCTGTGAATTCTGCCGACAACACCAAGTGGTGTAACTGCGATCATGTCTTTTATGATACCGTGCTTTGACCCCTTGTCGATCCAGAGGACCTGGAACCAGTTTGTCGGATCTCTAGCAAATATCCTGGCAGATGTAACATAGTCAGACCTCTGTGCTTTCAGATCCAGGAGGGCTTTAAGTCTCTCGTTTTCATTTCTTGTTTCTATACACTGGTTCCTGTCCCCAATGACTGCAGCCTGCTCCAGCAGTTTTTTCCTTTGCTCCCTTTCACTATTCGTGCTGAAAACTGCTTTAATGCCGCTGACTGCGGCGGATATGCCCTGTTCGAGGATTTTAAGAGGATAGCTGAGAAAGTCAAACGCAGATGTATCAATAATGCCTTTGGTCCCTTGATAAGTGAGCGCCGCAAATATGAAAAGAATAAAAATTATAAATAGAAATAATCTTTTTTTTAACATCCGGTGATTTTTGTCATTCCTCCCGAAGCTTCGGGATCGGCAATCTCGGAGCGAGTCTTCGCGGAGAGTCGCTTCGACCTTCTTAAGACTAAGAATAGATTCTGGACAAGCCAGAATGACAGAATATAGGAATCGCTCATCTTTGGTCGAGACTAAGCGAGTGCTACGCGTCTGAGGATATCCAGATCATCCAGCACCTTGCCGACCCCATTTACAACAGCCAGCAGAGGTTCATCAGCTACTACTACGGGCAGGTCAGTCTCATGTTTTAAAAGGACATCCAGTCCCCTCAAAAGCGCGCCTCCTCCTGCAAGCACAATGCCTCTGTCGACTATGTCTGACGCAAGCTCAGGCGGGGTATTTTCAAGGCCGACCTTGATGGCATTAATAATCACCATGACCGGCTCATGAATAGCCTCTCTGATCTCTTCTTCGTGGATCGTTACAGTCTTGGGAATTCCTGAGACCAGGTCCCGTCCCTTGATATCCATGGATTTGTCTCCGGCACCGACTTTAAAAGCAGAGCCTATTTCTCTCTTTATAAGCTCTGCCGTCCTGTCTCCGATCAGTATTTTGGTCTTATTCTTAATATAATTTACAATGGCCTCGTCCATCTTGTCGCCGCCGACCCTGACAGCTTTGCTGTACACTACCCCATGGAGAGAAATAACAGCTACGTCCGTTGTTCCGCCTCCAATGTCTATGATCATGTTACCCGAAGGCTCTCCGATAGGAAGCCCGACGCCCAATGCTGCAGCCATAGGCTCTTCTATCAGATATATTTCCCTTGCTCCTGAAGCCTGTGCCGCATCCTTGACCGCCCTCTGCTCAACCTGCGTTATCCCCGATGGAACCCTCTGCGCCGACAGCGATAACCCTGCCGGTGTCTCTCATAATAGCCACGACAGACGGCTCGTTGCATACAATACCCCTGTCTCTTACAAAAACAAGCGTGTTGGCCGTGCCCAGGTCTACAGCGAGATCATTTGAAAACCATCCAAGTATTTTCTGAAACATCTATCCCCCTTTTTATATCAGTTATCGGTTTTCAGTTGCCAGTTCCCAGTTTTTGGCCAACTGAATCCTGACCTCCGGTCCCTGAACCCTGATTTATATTTATTCCCGGAATATCAGCCGCATCCTCAACCACCATAGTCCCTGCAATCTCGTCACCTAATCTAAGCCCCTTCTCATTACCAAGCATGATCAGGCTCTCCAGACCCAAAATAATAATCAGCACTATAAAAGAAAACAACCATCCTATAAGAGGAATGCTTTTCAGGACTCCAAATATTATATACCCTATAACAAATGGAAAATTTCTTATGATTGACTCCTTGAATGCGCATTTTCCCCCGCCCTTGGAGAGAACGACCTTGAGGCCTATAAGCTTCTTGCCCACGCTTCTGCCTTCAAACAGACCGTCTCCAATTAATATATAGCCCAAGCCTGCAAAATAACCAGCCCGGGGGACAATTTCAAACAATGCGGCTATAATAAGGAAATCTATGCTCTTGGCTATTACCCTGTTTAAAATTGTCGCCTTTGTAACCCCGGTATTATCCCGGAGCTGTTCGCTATGGCTTTCAGGCATGTTCATTTGATATTTAGTTTTTCTAAAAGGTTATTATATCTCAAAAGATAGACTTATTGTAACTACTTAGGTGGACAGCCTGTAGGTATTTAGTCATTTAGCTAACAGACTACAGACTAATAACCTAAATTACCTGTTACCTAACAGACTATGTCTAAACAACCTGAGTAATTATTTTATTCTTTAATTTCTTCTTTTTTACCTGAAAGCCTCTTTTTCATCTCAAAAAGTTTGTTCAGCGCCTCGATCGGTGTCATGCTCAGGATATCAAGTCCAAGGATCTCCTTCAAAACAGGGTCTGCCTGCGTGGTAAAGAGGTCCAGTTGCCCTATTCTCATTTTCTCCTGAGCGCCGGATTCTGATCCTGACTTATACGCAAGCTTTGGAGCGCCAAGCTCATTAAGCTCGGCCTTTTCAAGATTTGATAAAACCTCCCTGGACCTCTTAATGGTCTCCTCCGGAAGTCCTGCAAGTCTCGCAACCTGAATGCCATAGCTCTTGTCAGCGGGGCCTTCTTCGATCCTTCTGAGAAAAATTATCTCATCACCCCATTCCTTGACAGCCACATTCAGATTCTTAATTCCATCCAGACATAAAGCCAGTTCTGTAAGCTCATGATAGTGAGTTGCAAAAAGGGTCCTTGCCTTCAGGTTCTTCGCTATATATTCGACAACCGCCCACGCAATGCTTATGCCGTCAAACGTGCTCGTCCCTCTCCCGATGTCATCCAGAAGCAGGAGGCTCCTGTTAGTTGCGTTATTTAGAATATTGGCGGTCTCGATCATCTCTACCATAAACGTGCTATGGCCTTTTGTTATGACATCCGATGCCCCGATCCTTGTAAATATCCGGTCCACAACCCCGATCCTCGCCTCTTTGGCCGGCACAAAACTCCCTATCTGCGCCATGAGCGCTATTAAGGCGACCTGTCTCATGTAAGTCGACTTCCCTGCCATGTTAGGCCCTGTTATAATCAGTATATTATTGGAATTTGTGTCTGTCACAGTGCTGTTGGGAATGAACCTGTCGCCTGAAGAAAGCCTCTCTATTACAGGGTGCCTGCCTTCGGAG
>JACQXH010000206.1 GCA_016208845.1 Nitrospirota bacterium
CATGGCGGAGAGGGAGGGATTTGAACCCCCGGTGAAGTTGCCCCCACAACGGTTTTCGAGACCGCCCCATTCAGCCACTCTGGCACCTCTCCAATAACTCTACAGTGATCAGCAGTCAGGGGTCAGGGATCAGTAAAAAGAACATTTATTCATCTCCTGCCCCTGATCTCAGCGAAATTTTGTTCTGGAAGCACAACTCGGTTATCAGTGATTTTATGTTAGTTTACACAAAATCAGCACAATTAATAAACACCGGAATCAATGATCATCATTGATAAGCGGCAAGTGATAAAAAACATCATTTAAGGCCTTAATTTCCGAAAAAATATACTGAGCAGAGATGCACAATCGTTTTCCAGGATGCCGGCTATCACTTCAACCTGATGATTCAACCTTTTGTCCGAAAGCAGGTTATAGAGACTGTCCACTGCGCCGCCTTTGGTGTCCCGGCATCCATACACAAGCCTTCCCAGTCTCGCATTCACTATCGCGCCAGCACACATTATGCACGGTTCTTTTGTTACATAGAGAGCGGCATCTGTTAAACGCCAGTTATTGGCCTCTGACGCTGCTTGCCTGATAACCATAATTTCAGCATGGGCAGTCGGGTCAACTGATACTTCTTTATTGTTATGCGACATCGCTATTACCCTGTCATCTCTTACAATCAGTGCCCCCACCGGCACTTCACCTTCCCGGAATGCCGCTTCGGCTTCTTTGATGGCAAGCCGCATAAAATATTCATGGTTCATCTGGATTTCTTTTCCGGGAAGCAGACAGGACAGTAGAGTTCTCCGATGTCAAGAGCGCAGATATGGCCGCATTCCGGACAGCAGATGCATTCTTCTTTCGGTCTTTTGCAAATCTCGCAGATCTCGTGATCCATGTTATTAATCTAAAATATTAAGATTATATTAGCAACTGGGCGCTATAACTGTATTTATCTTTTTTCAGGGTTTACTTTTCGACTGTATTTTGATAAAGTTACAAGCTAATGCAACAAAGTACGTTTGATTTTCTAAAGGAGGAAATGTTCGTGGAAAAGGTTCAGATGATAGAGACGCTTGAAGAAAAGATCATTAAAGTGGTAGAGAAGATGAAGGCGCTTACCGGGGAAAACAAATCGCTGAATGAAAAGATTGAAGGTCTAAATGATGAGATAAAGGAAAGGGATGAGGAAATACGGGAATTAAAGCAGAACTTGAAAAATGCAGAGAAACTGAAGAATGATATCGAGAAACTCTATAATGAACGGGCAAACATAAAATCTCAGGTAGAGAGTTTGATCAAAGACCTGGAATCTGTAGAGCTTTGAACAGAGGGACATTTCAGGCACGGATTTATTTAAGTTGTTAGTTGTTGGTTTTCAGTTTTTAGTCTGACAACCTAAAACTGATAACTTTATATGCGATCAGTGAAAGTCTTTGGCAGGTATAAGGTGACATAAATGCGATCCGTTGAAATTCAGATATTGGGGCAGAGTTATTCCATAAAAACCGATGAGGATGAGGCTTACATCAAGTCCCTCGCGCAGTATGTGGATGAGAAGATGAAAGAGATATTCAGCGTGGCCCCGAATATAAATCATGTTAAGGCGGCGATAATGGCCGCTTTTGGCATAGCAGATGAATTTTTCAAGCTCAGGATGGAACATGAAGACCTCGGCAGGGTAATTGAAGAGAAGGCGAAGATGCTGTCGGGTCTGCTGGAACAGCTGAAGACCGAGAACTAATGCGGCAAAGGGCGCTTTCTTTTATTTGGACAGTGTCACTGCGCAGGTTGTTTAGACCATTAGCCTGTTTAGCCTAAAAGACTAAACACCTACAGACTACCCACCTGAGTAGTTATGTACAGTTAATATTTACCGGAGAATAATTAATGGACGAAACAAATGAATTAATGCAGGAGAGGATAAAAAAGCTCAATAAGCTTAAGGATGCGGGAATTGATCCTTACGGCGGTCCTTTTGATGTTAAAGACAAGGTCGCGGAAATAGCCGGCAAATATGATGCATTAAACAAAGAGGACCTGGAATCCAAGAACGCGCTGTGCACCATCGCTGGCCGCATAGTTGCGTTCAGGGATTTTGGCAAGGCCGCTTTTGCTCATGTTCAGGATGTCAGCGGCAGGATACAGGTTTATTTCAGAAAGGACATCCTTAAAGACAATTTTAATATGTTAAAGGACCTTGATGTCGGCGACATAATAGGTTTAAGCGGGCGTCTGTTCAGGACGAAGACGAATGAACTGACAGTCGAGATAAAGGATTTTGTACTGCTTTGCAAATCGCTCAGGCCGCTGCCTGAAAAGTGGCACGGGTTAAAGGATGTGGAAACACGGTACAGGCAGAGATACATAGACCTTATTGTTAACCCTAATGTCAGAGAGACATTTTTGAAACGCAGCGCATTGATACGGTCTATCAGGAATTTCTTTGATACAAGAGACTTTATCGAGGTTGAGACCCCTATGATGCATCAGATACCAGGCGGCGCGGCAGCCCGGCCGTTTGAAACCCATCACCTGGCGCTTGGGATCGATCTTTATCTGAGAATAGCCCCTGAGATATATCTCAAAAAACTACTTGTCGGCGGTTATGAAAAAATATATGAGATAAACAAGAACTTCAGGAATGAGGGCATATCTACAAGGCATAACCCCGAGTTTACCATGCTTGAGTTTTATATAGCTTATGCTGATTATACGCATCTTATGGAATTGACAGAAGAGCTTATCACGCAACTGTGCAGGGAAATAACCGGGGACATAAAAGTGCCTTATGGGGAAAACGCTGACCCCGGTGATTTCATCGATTTCACTCCTCCCTGGCCGAGGGTGACCATCATGGACGCTATGAAACGGGAGGGGGTAGACCCTGTGGTTTTCAGGGATGTCGAAAAGGCAAGGGACTATGCAATGAAAAACCACATTGATGTCAGCAAAAAAAGCACTCACGGGAAGATACTCGATGAGATATTCAAGAAAAAAGTCGAGCCCAAACTGATACAGCCGGTCTTTATAATTGATTATCCGGTAGAACTTTCACCTCTCGCAAAAAGGAAAAAAGAGGAACCTGATCTTGTCGAGAGATTTGAGCTCTTTGTGGGCGGCAGGGAAATAGCGAACGCCTTTTCAGAACTGAATGACCCCGCTGACCAGGAGCAGAGGTTTGAAAAACAGGTGGAGGCCCGCAACATGGGCGACGAAGAAGCCAATCTTATGGATAGTGATTATGTAAGGGCTCTTGAGTATGGGATGCCTCCTGCAGCAGGCGAGGGCATAGGCATTGACAGGCTCCTAATGCTGCTTACAAACTCTCCTTCCATAAGAGATGTGATACTTTTTCCTCAGTTGAAGCCGGAACAGTGAGATACAAGATGCAGGATCCAAGATGCAAGATACAAGATAAAAAAGTCTTTATCCTGAGTCGTGAATCATGTATCAGGAATCTTAAAACATGAACCTTCCCTATCAATTCTTCATAGCGCTCCGTTACTCCCGGGCCAAGAAAAAGCACAAGGGCATTTCCATCAACACCTTTATATCCATTGCAGGAGTTGCGTTAGGCGTAATGGCCCTCATAATAGTGCTTTCGGTAATGGGCGGTTTTCATGAAGACCTGCAGAAGAAGATTCTCGGGGCCAATGCCCATATTGTGGCCCTGAATTTTCAGGGAAAGATGAAGGACCATGACCTGATACAGGCAAAGATCAATGCTGTCCCCGGGGTTAAGCATTCTTCTCCTTTTATCTTCGGCCAGGTGATGCTTAGTTATGGTGAGAGGGCATATGGTATTATCGTCAGGGGTGTTGATCCGGACCTTGAGAAAAGCACAACAGATATTATCAGGCATATTAAAGAAGGGGGGATCAGCGGCCTTAACAACCGCACTGAGATCCCGGGGATAATTGTAGGGAGGGAACTTGCAAGAAACCTGGGCCTGCTTGTAGGCGATGAGGTCAGGATGCTTTCTCCGACAGGAGAGATCTGCCCCCTTGGAATGATGCCCAGAATAAAAAAATTCAAGGTAGCCGGAATCTTTGAGATAGGCATGTATGAATACGATTCAAACCTTGCAATTATCAATATCAAAGATGCTCAGGAGTTCTTCAGGCTGGGAGATGAGATAACCGGTTTCGAAATAAAAGTGGATGATATTTTCAATGCAGTTAAGATCGCTGAGGATATTGGGACCGCGCTTGGCGCGTCTTATTATGCAAGAGACTGGATGCAGATGAACAGAAATCTGTTTTCAGCACTGAAGCTTGAAAAATTAGCCATGTTCATAATCCTGGTATTAATAGTCCTTGTGGCCTCGTTCAACATCATCAGCAACCTGATAATGATAGTCATCGAAAAGGCGCGGGAGATAGCCATAATGAGGGCCATGGGGGCCACGAGCAGAGGGGTCATGTCTATTTTTATGATACACGGGCTGATCATAGGTGTTATCGGGACATTGATCGGGCTGGCAGGCGGTTATATAGTGTGCTACCTTTTGAAAACCTACAGGTTCATTAGTCTCCCGCCTGATATTTATTATTTAAGTTATCTTCCGGTCAAGATGAGCCTGTTTGATTTCGTAGCCGTTCCGGTGACAGCGGTCCTGATAAGTTTCATTGCGACCCTCTATCCCTCCTGGCAGGCGGCCCGGATGAACCCGGTGGAACCGCTGAGGTATGAATGAGGAAATAGAAAATTAAAAATTAAAGATCAAAAATTAAAATTAAGGTGTTAGAATTTTTCCACAATTTTGATTTTTGCTATTTGATATTTAATTTATTTTATAGATTATGTTCAAACTTATATTTAAGACAATAGGGCTTTTAATAATTATCGTCCTTCTTGCGGTGGCGCTGGCATTATGGAAGGGTGGGGAGCCATTCAGGTGGATAGGAGAGAAGACAGAATCAGCCGGACAGTCTGTTGTGAAATTTGGTGATAAAGTAGATGAATTAAGAGAGGGCGGTAAAAAGGCAGAAAAGAAGATCATGGATCTTAAAGACCGCATTGAACAAAAGATAGACCTGAAACAGACCCCAAAGGACAAAAATGGAACCGCTGATCAGGATAAATAACCTTAATAAATATTTCTCAACTCCCGGCGGAAATATCCATGTGCTGAAGGATATAACCATTGGTTTTAACAAGGGGGATATGACTGCGATAATGGGGCCGTCCGGGGTCGGGAAAAGCACGTTTCTTCATATACTGGGCACGCTCGACAGGCCTACGTCAGGCAGCGTGTTTTATAACGGGGCAGACGTGTTCGGCCTTAAAAATGACGCATTGGCGACCTTCAGGAACAAGTCGATAGGCTTTATTTTTCAGTTCCATCACCTTTTGCCTGAGTTCAATGCCGTGGAAAATGCTATGATGCCCGCGCTTATCGCTGGCATGGACCATGAAAAGGCGCGTGGTATGTCAGAGGCAATTCTCGGTGAAGTGGGCTTGTCGGGCAGATTGCTGCATAAAGCCGGTGAATTATCAGGAGGAGAGCAGCAGAGAGTGGCGGTTGCGCGTGCGCTCGTGCTTGAGCCTTCGGTCGTGTTTGCGGACGAACCTACGGGTAATCTTGATACTCAGACAGGGGAAGATATCTTCCAGCTTTTAAAAGACCTGAACAGCCGAAGAGGTATTACCTTCATCATCGTGACTCACAATGATAAGCTTGCGGCGCAGTGCGGGAAGATATTGAGGATGCAGGATGGAAGGATAGATTAAGTGGCAGAGGCACATAGGAACAAAGGCACATAGGTTCTGCGCTAAAATCATTCTTTGCGCCTTCGTGAATTTTATGACCCGGTTATCTGATGACACCTTTGAATATTTAACCCCGATTAATTGAAAATGAACAAAGTTTATCTTAAACGCACAAGCCGCATACTTGCGGGTCATCTCTGGATATTCTCCAATGAGCTGGCATCAAGCCCAAAGGATTTTGAGCCCGGCTCTCTTGTTGAGGTCTGCGACAGCAGAGATGGATTTATCGGCACAGGTTACATAAACCCTCACTCGCTTATATCAGTAAGGCTTTTGACGAGGGAGAAGGAATCTATAGGCCCCGATTTCTTCAGGAGACGTATAAGTGATGCGCTAATTTACAGGAAAAGGTTTTTTACTGACCGCGATTCATTCAGGGTGATCTTCAGCGAAGGCGATTTTCTTCCCGGCCTTATAGTTGACAAATATGCCGGCTGCATATCAGTACAGTTTTTGACACTCGGCATGGAAATGATGAAAGAAATGATATTGAGCGTATTGGAAGAGATATTATCGCCATCCGTTATTGTGCTGAGGAATGACAGCCAGAGCAGGACATTGGAAGGTATGTCTCTCGAAAAGAAGATCATTAAAGGATCGCTTGAGCATTTGCCCGTGATAGATGAAGACGGCATAAAGATCGGTGTAGACCCCCTGAAGGGGCAGAAGACCGGCTTTTTCCTTGACCATAGGGAAAACAGGATAGCGCTGAAAAAATATGTCAAAGGTGGAAGAGGTCTGGACCTTTTCTGCTACTCCGGGGCCTGGGGCCTGCATCTTGCTCAGAATGGTTCATCAGTTACAGGAATTGATGAATCTGAGACAGCGATAGCGGCTGCAAGAA
>JACQXH010000207.1 GCA_016208845.1 Nitrospirota bacterium
GACCGAGATACTCGGAGGCAAAAAGGGCGACTATAAACGTGTTCATCCGAATGACCATGTTAATATGGCCCAGTCAACCAATGACACGATACCTACAGCCCTGTATATCTCATCATTTGAGTCGGTAAATGAAGCCCTTATTCCTGCACTCAAGACCTTGAGAGACGAACTGTTTCGCAAATCCAGGGCTTTTGGCAAGGTCGTGAAATCCGGCAGGACCCATCTGCAGGACGCGGTACCGATGACCCTGGGTCAGGAATTCAGCGGATATGCAGAATCTGTGAGCAATGATATATTGCGAATTCGCAAGGCATCTGACTCTCTGCTGAACCTGCCTATCGGCGGAAATGCTATTGGATCAGGCATTAACGCTCATCCAAAATTCAGGACATCTGTTATAAAGGAGATCAAGAAGCTGACCGGCATCAATTTCAGGCAATGCAGGGATCCTTTTGAAGGGATACAGAATATGTATCCTGCCCTTGAACTGAGCGCTTCACTTAGAGGAGCGGCAGTGACCCTTACCAAGATAGCGAATGACATCCGCTTGTTAAGCTCCGGTCCGAGGACAGGGCTTGCAGAAATAATGCTTCCTGCTGTTCAGCCGGGATCATCCATAATGCCTGGCAAGGTAAATCCGGTCATGGCTGAGATGCTCAACATGGTCTGCTTTCAGGTAATAGGCAATGATACGGCAATAGCTTATGCGACACAGGCATCACAGCTTGAGCTCAATGTCATGAAACCCGTGATAGCGCACAACCTGCTCTTCTCCATCGAAATCCTGTCTAATGCAGTTAGCGTATTTACAGACAAATGCCTGAAGGGAATAACCGCTAATGTAAAGAGATGCAAAGAGCTCGCGGATTCGAGCCTTGCACTTGCAACAGCACTTAATCCTGTTATAGGTTATGCCTCTGCTGCCGAGGTCTCAAAAGAGGCCTATGCTTCCGGAAAGACAAAATGAGAAGTGAGAAATGAGAAATAAAAGACAAGAGATTGTCTGCTTCCAATTTCTTATTTCCTATTTATTAACAGTATCAAAATAGTATTTACATGCTGTCGACCGTTAACCGTCATGACCTCCCGATACATCGGGATTAATCGGGCATCCAGGGAATAAAAACTACTGGATTCCCGCTAACGGCATGCGGGAATGACACACTGGAGTGTACATTCTGTTATGAGACGGTTAATAGTTCTCTGTGTCTCTGTGGTAAATAAATTGCTGTTTTAGGTCTCTGGTTTAAGCTTTAGAGGCGAGGTGTTTTTTCAGGTCTTTCTTCAGTATCAGTTTTGTGCCGCTCCCGGCCTCTTCCATATTTATTTCGTCAAGATATCTCTTTATGAAATCATTTGCCGAGGCGTCTTCAGATATGCGGGACATGAAATCTTCTGACGCACTTTTTAGTTCAATTGCAAATGTATCTTCAAGCGGTTCAAATTTCCAATGCATATTTATGCCCTCAAACTTCTTTTGAGCAGTGATATTGGATAAAAGATCAATTACTGCTATCTGTATCTGACCGATGATATCTGCGGGAATATTATGAACACCGGCTATTTTTTCAAGGGCATTGACTGCGATAAGTTCGGCCTTCGGGCTTATTGGGATCGTGACCTCGAACAGCGGTTTCTCCGAGGTCCTGACCGGCTGATATTTATGCCCTTGATATGTCTCCTTGGCAAGTTCTTCTTCGATCATAGCCAACGGTTTTTTTAGAACCTCTTTATTGTAGAGAACCTTAAGAACATCATTCAAAACCCTGTCATCCATGAGCTCAAAAGTGCTGAAATTTGCCGCCATGATGCCTGATGTCTGAAAAGTATTTACAACACTTTCAAATTCTTTCATGCTGATGGAAAGCGCGCCCGCTAGGGGGAATGATTCGTTGCCAAGGTTTGGGGACATGTCAGAAGAACTGCGGTTTCCAAGCTGATAAAGCAGTTTTAAAGACGCCTTCCTCAGATCGAGCTGAGGCATATACATTCTCAGTTGTGACAGCCAGTATGTATAAAATTTGCCTTTTGAGACCGCGCTGAAATATGCCTTCCAGAGATCATCAAAAGAAAGATTCATACCCGAGCGTCTGACTGCCTGAACAAAATTCCTTATGTAGGCCGGATTGCCGTCAAATTTTTCCGCAAAGGACCGTATAGCATCTTTTTCAACGCTGATTTGGCACTGATCAATAAGTGAGGCAATAAGGCTCAGGGAGTCGGCCTGGCCAAGCCCGTGGAGGCTGATTAGATCAAGAGAATGACCGATTGCTGTTTTATTATAGAGCATGTCCTCGAGTGCTGCCTTAACTCCGGTGAGTATGTGCGGGACGTGCCCTGATTCAGTTGCTTCTTCGAAAAGCATCCAGAGATTTTTATTATTTTCAGCATCGAAGCCGGCGAGGTCTCTGATCTTTTGAAACTCGTCTATGATAACAGTTGCAGGCACGCCTGTTTTTACATGGCTGCGGAAAGGGACTTTTGATGCGTATAAAAAAAGTTCAAGTACGTTTCCAGACGCCCTGATGCGGAGAAGGTCTTCTATTGTCTCTACTGCCCATGAGGCACCCGATTTTTCAGCAAGGATCCTGACGCTTTCAGGGGTCCGGGCAGTTCCATTTAAAAGCGAGTGCTCTTTTTTATGGAAGGCTATCCACTGGCTTATGAACAGGCAGGAATAATCCAGCGCGAAGTCCTGAACAGAGACAATGGCAGGGCTCATTATGTAAAAAAACGGCATGACCCCATTCTGTCCCAAAAATATGAGACGACAGACCTGCTTAAGAAGCTCGGTCTTGCCGACACCGCGCTGTCCGGACAGAAAAACACTTGATGCAGTCCCCTTGCCGGCGTCCAACGCAACGCCATAAAGGGTTTCGATCTCGTGCTTTCTCCCTATGAAATTTTTTTCTGAAAGTGCGCTGAATGACATAAAATATTAATAGTGTCCGACAAAGAAACAATTAAATGTTAACTGGTTGTCATTCCGGCTTGTCCGGAATCTTTTCATGATAAATAAAAAGAGGGATTCCCGACAAGCGGGAATGACGTTTAAATGGATAATAACCATTTAATTTTAAGAATATGAACGATCAATATGCACATAATATTTACCGGACACTACTGATTTGATATTTGGTTATTTACAAATATACCAATTTGTTCCTGCCTGCTTTTTTTGCCAGATACATGGCCTGGTCTGTTTTTTCAAGGAGCTCTGCTATAGATGATGCATCCTCCGGAAATGTTGTAAGACCAATGCCCACAGTAATGTCCTTTAATAATGATTCATCCAGATCAGGGATGAAGATTTTTGATACGTTTTCCTTTATTCTGTCCGCGATATGTATGGCGTCTGTCTTTGGGGTCTGAGGCATAATAATGATGAATTCATCTCCGCCAAATCTTGATGCAATATCAGTATTTCTCAGGGTGCTGACTATCGTAGAGGCAAGTATTTTGAGTACCTTGTCACCCACAAGATGTCCGAAGGTATCATTATACTCCTTGAATCCGTCTACATCGACCATCAAAAGGCTGAAGGGCTGTTTGTATCTGTTGTAGCGGCTTATCTCTTCCGAGAGCCTGTTGTTCAGGAACCTGCGGTTTAAAACGCCGGTTAAAGGGTCAGTTATCGACAGTTCCCTGAGTTCCTCGGCTTTTTTATGAAGCATGCTTCTTTCAATGGCGACCGAGGCATTTGCCGCAAAAAATTGCATGAGCCTGAGGTCCTCTTTATTGAAGACCTCACCGCTGATCTTATCTGATATGTTAAGCACACCCGCCACCCGGTCCTCGATGTTCAATGGTATACTCAGAAAAGATTTGGTCCTGTAACGTGCCTTGTTTTTCTGGGAGATCCTCGGATCTGACTCAAGGTCTTCAACGAGAAGAGGTTCTCCGCTTTCAAGGACTTTACCCGCAATGCCTTCTCCTTTTCGAGACTTCATGTTCTCCTTAACTATCTCTGCGACGCTCTTCTTGGCTTCGACATGGAGCTCGGTTGATTCCTCGTCAACAAGCATCAGTGAACCCTGCTCGGCCTTCAGGAGCTGGGCCCCTTTTTCAACTATAGTCTGAAGCAGGCGATCCCAATTCAGAAGCGGAGCTATGGACATTGAAGAATCAAAAATTGAAGTAAGGATATCATCCGCTTTTTTGTCTATAGAGAAGCGAAGCATATAATTGCTGTGGGTCAGCTCGACATAATCTTTAAAAGAATTAATGATCCTGACGTCCTCGCGCAGAAGCGGTCCGTCAGCGACTCCGATCAACCCGGCAATGGCGTTATTAAAAAAAACAGGAAACACATACATAGATGTAACTTCCGCTTCACTATGGGACTTATCTATCTCTGCGACTACGGGCGATATGGGGGGATGAGCTGAGAGGATCTGTTTAATAACGGGGTTTTCAGTATTGAATTCAAGAGCTGAGAGAAGGTCCTTATAAGCGCCTGTTGCGTACACGGTCTTAAAACTGGAAGTCTGCTTGTCAGGCATCATCATAGAGACAGAAACAGGGCTGAGAATGAACTCTATCGTGTCAACCATATACCTGCACATTGAGTCTGTGCTATGAGCAAGTTTTTTGAGAATATCTGCATTTACAAGCGTTGTGAAACGGCCGATCTTTTCCATCAGCTTCTGCTGCATGCCGAAATTGGCCAGGAGATAATTTATTGTGCTGTCAATATATGATGCAGTGTTTTTTACAAAATCTTCATCTGTGAAGTTTAAGGCATTTTCTGTTGGTATATCGTAAATATGGTTTTCTTTAGCTAATCTCAGGAACTCAAGAAAATCCTCATA
>JACQXH010000048.1 GCA_016208845.1 Nitrospirota bacterium
AGCAGTTTATGAAAAGCAGCTCTCATTAAAAAAACATATCGCCGAACTGATAGAAAAAGAAAAAGAAAGGACCCGGAGGCTTGATATCCTCAGGTTTCAGATAAATGAGATAGAGAAGGCGGACTTAAAGACCGAAGAGGACAAAGAGCTTTCGGAAGAATCAAAGGTGCTGGCCAGCGCCGGCCGGCTCACGGAGCTTGCAAACCAGGCTTACGAGGCCCTTTATCTTTCTGATTCAGCGTGCATCTCAGGCATCTCAAAGATAATTAACTCCCTAAGAGAGATCGGCAATATAGACGTCCGGGCAGCAAACGCCGTGAAATCAGCGGAGGATGCATTGCCGCTGCTTGAGGAGGCGGCGTACTTCCTCAGGGATTACAGAGACAGCCTCGATTTTAATCCCGGCAGACTTGATGAGATACAGGAAAGGCTTGAGCTTATAAAAGGCCTGAAAAGGAAATACGGCGCCGTCATTCATGATATACTGGATTACGGGGAAAAGGCCGTAAGAGAACTCGATGAACTCCAGCATGCCGGGGAGACAATGGAAGCCTTGAAGGCTGAGCTGGAAAACATCAGAAATATTCTCACCGAAAAAGCGCTGTCCCTTTCAAAAAAACGGAAGGCTGTTGCAAATAAAATAGAACAGCAGGTGGTATCGGGACTTTCCATGCTCTCGATGCCTGATACGCGGTTCAGAATCGCTATAACACAAGATACAGGAGATGATACCAGCAACAGTTTAAGGGCATATCCTAAAGGTGTTGACCGGATCGAATATCTTATTTCGCCTAACGTCGGTGAAGAGCTTAAGCCGCTCTCAAAAATAGCCTCCGGCGGAGAATTGTCAAGGGTAATGCTTGCTCTGAAAGGCATACTCGCAAAAGGAGACAACATCCCTGTGCTTATATTTGACGAAATAGATGCCGGCATCGGGGGCAAAGCAGCCGAAACGGTAGGACGGAAATTAAAGGATCTCTCATTAAACCATCAGGTGATCTGCATAACGCATCTCCCTCAAATCGCATCCTATGCTGATACGCATCTGAAAATTGAAAAATCGGTTAAGGCCAAAAGGACCATGGTCCAGATCAGAAAAATGGAAAACGACGAAAGGACACGCGAGGTCGCCAGGATGCTGAGCGGCGATGGTTCGGATATATCAATTAACCACGCGCGGGAAATGCTAAAATTGAAAAGTGATGCGTAAAGCGTAATGAGTAATGAGTAATGAGTTGAAGACAAAGGTTTTTTCTCTTCACGCATTACGGATTACGCATAACAGGTGTTAGTATGAAAGGCAAAATAATAATAGACAGAGACATATGCAAGGGCTGCGGCTACTGCATAAAGGCCTGCCAGGCGAAATTGATCTCCCTTGACAAGGGTTTTAATGCACTCGGACATCATCCGGCGGCAGCCTTTATGTCTAATAATTGCAATGGCTGCGGGCTGTGCGCTATTGTTTGTCCGGATATTGCGATTGAAGTGTTTAGAGAAGGCTAAACCGGTTAAACAGTTTAAACGGTTTGAACAGCTTGAACTGTTTGATATATTTTTTTGGAGGAGATTGAAATTTGCAGAAGATCTTAATGAAAGGCAATGACGCTCTGGCAGAGGCTGCCATTGAGGCAGGATGCAGGTTCTATGCCGGCTATCCTATAACCCCCCAGAATGAGGTGCCTGAACATATGTCCAGGAGGATGCCTGAGGTCAATGGTATTTTCATTCAGGCTGAAAGCGAGCTTGCGGCTATCAATATGGTCTTCGGCGCGTCTGCTGTAGGCGCGCGGGCCATGACATCCTCAAGCAGTCCGGGAATAAGCCTTAAGCAGGAAGGGATATCTTATCTTGCAGGAGCAGAGCTTCCGGCAGTGATTGCGAACATTCAGAGAGGCGGCCCCGGTCTTGGGAATATCTCAGGAAGCCAGGCTGATTATTTTCAGGCAGTTAAGGGAGGCGGACACGGCGATTACAGACTCCTTGTTTATGCGCCATGGACCGTTCAGGAGATGTGGGATCTTACGTTAAGAGCATTTGATAAGGCCGATGAATACAGAAATCCGGCCATGATCTTAAGTGATGGCATTGTAGGACAGATCATGGAGCCGATAGTGTGCACCCGGTACAAACGGCCCAAGCTGCCCCAAAAAGACTGGGCGCTTACCGGATGTGCAGGCAGAAAGCCCAATGTAGTTAAATCTCTCTTTATGGGAGAAGGGGCGCTGGAAGAACATAACCTCAAGCTTAAAGAAAAATATGGCCGAATGAAAAAAACAGAGGTACTGTACGATTCCCTTTACCTTGATGATGCAGAATTAATAGTTGCCGCTTATGGGATCGCTGCAAGGATCGCATCATCAGCCGTCAGAAAGTTACGAAAAGAGGGTCATAAGGCAGGGCTGTTCCGGCCTGTAACGCTTTTCCCCTTTCCGGAAAAAAAGATTGCTGACCTCTGCAACAGCAAAAGGAGATTCCTCACTATAGAGATGAATCTCGGTCAGATGGTTGAGGACGTAAGGCTTGCAGTAAATGGCAGGGCACAGGTTGATTTTTACGGCAGGCCCGGCGGCGGCGTCATGACGACAGAGGAGCTTTACAACGTCATAAGTAATAAAATAATTTCCGGGCAGAATGCAATGCCTTTGAGACACAGCCCCCAAAAATCACAATAAAAAACGTGAACCTGTCAAATAGCAGATTGCTCAGGTTCTTTTATTAAATCTATTACTTCTCAAAACTCTTCACATCGATAAACGGTACGGCTCCGGAGGTCACGCTGGGAAGATGGCCGTCCCATTTTTCTATGGCCTTTAGGGAGGCCTCTATCTGCCTCAGCTGGACAAGCTGCGCGCTTATATTTTCTTTCTGCAGCCTCAGCGCCTCTGCCTCTGCACGCGCCTGNNNATCTGCCTCAGCTGGACACGCTGCGCGCTTATATTTTCTTTCTGCAGCCTCAGCGCCTCTGCCTCTGCACGCGCCTGCGTTATTTTCTGTTCTGCCTCGATCTTTATCCTCTCGAGGTCTCTCTGTGCCTTCATGGCCAGCTGTTCTGCGGTCTGCTTTGCTTCAATAGCCTGTGTAAAGATCTGGGAGAAATTAAAGTTAACAATGGAAAAATCGTCTACAATTATGCTGTATGTCAGGAGTCTTTGCTTTAGCAGGTCTTTTATTTCAGATCGTATCTTTTCCCTTTGAGTGATCAGTTCCACTGCAGTATATCTCGCGGTAACAGCCTTGACAACTTCCTGAACTGCAGGGTCAATGATACGGTCTTTATATTCTATTCCGATATTCTGAAATATCCAGTTGGCCTTATCAGGGGAGATGTGATAATTCACCGCAATTGTGGAACGGGTGTCCTGAAGGTCTTTGGAAACAGATTCGGCATCAGTCTGTGACTTGTGTACCTTTACATCCATCTTAATTATTCTTTGCATTATTGGTATCCTGAAATGAAGCCCCTCGCCAAGGGTGACCGGCTGAACAGCGCCGAAATTAAGGACTATCCCCCTCTCGCCAGCGCCAACAATGATAAACGGGTTCATAAACGATATGACTATCAGAACTATTGCAAGCAGAACTATAAGTTTTACGATTTTAGTTGTCTTCCCTTTTACTACATCGATAAAATCACGGTTTTCCATGGCCCCTCCTTAAAATAAATATAGCTCATGATAACATAAATAAAAGGGTTCAAGTGGCCAAGTCGATACGACTCGATTCCGAGAGGTCAAGCCTGCCTGCCGGCAGGCAGGGATTCAAGAACCCTGGACTTCCGGAACCCTGCTCCTTTAGGTTTACTTTAGAGGCGGTTATATTTACAATTACACAATGGACACCACCTTATTTTTTCTCATAAATCACGGCCTGAAGAATGCAGGTCTTGATCTGATCATGCCTTTTGTTACGAATCACTCAAAAATACTCTTTTTTTTACTGACAATCCCCTTCCTGCTGAAAGATAGAAAGAAGTGGTTCCTTGTAATGCTGCTGTCCTTAATCACTGTTACCGCCGCGGATATGAGCTGCAATATGCTGAAGCATCTCTTTCAAAGACCGAGGCCGTGTCACAGCCTTGAAGGGGTCAGAATGCTCGTAGGCTGCGGCAAATCTTTTTCACTTCCTTCAGGCCATGCAACAAATGCCTTTGCATTTGCAGCGGCATTTTCGCATTTCTTCAGGAAATCCGCTCTTCCGATGTTTATAATTGCAGCACTTGTTGCGTTTTCAAGGATATATTCGGGCGTCCATTACCCGGCCGATGTAATTGCCGGAGCAATCCTTGGAGGCACCTCGGCAGGCGTTATAATTATCCTTCACTCATGGTCTTCAAAAAAATTCAGGGAAGAACCATATTTAACTGTATTTTTGATCGCAACTCTCGCGCTTGCCTTCTTCCGCTATTATTACATAGCTGCAGGCCCTCTGGACTTAGGACCTGATGAAGCTCACTATTGGGATTGGTCCCGCAGGCTGGACCTGAGCTACTACTCAAAAGGGCCTGCTATTGCCTATATAATTGCATTTACAACATGGTTAATGGGGGATACTGTATTCGCGGTGAGGTTCTTTGCGCCGATATTTATCGCCCTTAGTTCACTCCTCATTTATAGACTGACCCTTGATATTTATAATGACTCAAAGAAAGCGTGTGCAGCAGCGCTTGTGTTTCAGATAATACCCCTGTTTTCAGTGTTCGGCGTGGTTATGACAATAGACACGCCTTTTGTTCTTTTCTGGACACTTTCGCTTTATTTGTTCTGGAAAGCAGTGAACCGTGATAAGTTATGCGTTATGCGTAACGAGCCTATTAAATGTTCTTTTGACTCATCGCTCATCACTCATCACTCATCACTGGCTTATTGGCTTTTGCTCGGCATCACCATCGGGCTTGGCCTATTGACTAAATACACAATGGCATTTTTTCCGTTATGCGCCTTTCTGTTCTTCATATTCTCCAAAGACCAAAGATCCTGGCTTATCCGGAAGGAGCCGTATTTCGCACTTATTCTAAGTCTGCTGGTTTTCAGCCCCGTAATAATCTGGAACGCATCACATGATTGGGTAACAGTCAGGCATACCGCAGGCCAGGCCCATATCAGCGGCCAGTGGTCATGGGTCAGCGGTCAGCGGTTAAAGGACTTTCTTGAATTTACAGGCTCACAGATAGGGGTCATAACGCCCCTCTTGTTTTTTGCCGTTATATACGGATCAATAAAACATATTGGGGCAAGTCGATACGACTCGATTCCGAGGGGCAAGGGGCAAGGGGCAACTGAAGACAAAAACTCGTCACTGTTTCTATTCTGGTTCTGGGCACCGGTCCTGGGATTTTTTATTTTGAAGAGCATCCACGGCAAGGTCCAGGCCAACTGGGCCATGACTGCGTACATCACTGCCATCATCGCGTCTGCCGATCTTTTCCTGCCAAAAGAGGCCGTCAGGAAAACAATAAAAATATTTTTGCTGTCCTCTGTTGTTATTGCATTCATGGCAACTGCTATTGTGCACTACCCCGGTGTGCTCGACCTGCCGGTTAAAATGAATCCATCATCAAGGTTTATGGGATGGAGGGAGCTGGGAATAAAAGCAGGAGAGGTTTACAATGTGATGGCCTCTCATGAGGGGGAGAAAGTTTTTGTATTCTCTGACAAGTATCAGATCTCAAGTGAGCTGGCATTCTATATGCCCGGCAAGCCGCGGACCTACTGCGTTAACCTCGGCAGGAGGATGAACCAGTATGATATATGGGGAGGCCTTAACGAACTTGTCGGATATGATGCGCTTTTTGTTACAATAGACAATGGCAATTTCCCTGAAGAGCTCAGAGGCGCCTTTGATTCATACGAGAAAGAAGAATTTGAGGCTTATAATAAAGATAAAATATTAAGAAGATACTTTATCTTTAAATGTTATGGGTTTAAGGGACTGTCTTCGATAAAGACAGAGAGTTATTAAAACGTATGTCATATTGGGTGCGGCGAAACTGAAATCATAACGCATTGCTATGTTAATTGGAGGGCCTTTGTTTGTCTCAATAGTGGTTCCGCTTTATAATGAAGAAGAAAATATAGAGCCTTTATACGACTCTATTAAGTCTGCAATGGATGAAGAAGGAAAAGATTATGAGATACTTTTTATTGATGACGGAAGCACTGACAGGACACTGGCTATCCTTAAAACACTTGCCCTAAAGGACCGCAGGGTAAGGCCATTAAGCTTCAGGCGGAATTTCGGACAGACCGCGGCATTTGTCGCAGGCTTTAATTATTCAAAAGGCGACGTCATCGTTACTATGGACGGCGACCTGCAGAATGACCCGAAGGACATTCCCAAATTGCTTTCGCTCATCGGTAAATACGATATTGTCAGCGGGTGGAGGCGTAACAGAAAAGACCCTTTCATCAACAGAAGGCTTCCTTCCATTATCGCCAATTATCTGATAAGCAGGGTCACAGGAGTAAAGCTGCATGATTACGGGTGCAGTCTCAAGGCATATAAGACAAATGTAGTGAAAAATATAAATCTCTACGGCGAGATGCACAGATTTATTCCGGCAGTCGCAAGTTGGTACGGCGTAAGTATTACCGAGGTAGAAACCGTTCACCACGAGAGGCAGAGAGGAATATCCAAGTACGGGATTTCAAGGACGCTTAGAGTTATACTTGATCTGATAACCGTAAAATTCCTCCAGAGCTTTTCGACGAAGCCCCTTCAGGCATTTGGCCCGTTAGGCTTCTTATTCGGGGCTTCCGGTCTTGGCATCTCTGCCTATCTCGCGGTGCTGAAACTCTCGGGGCAGTCTATCGGTGGCAGGCCGCTGCTGCTTCTTGGGGTGCTTTTGATAATAGTCGGCATACAGCTCATCGTCATGGGGCTTCTCGGAGAGATGCTCGTCAGGGTCTATCATGAAAGCCAGAAAAAACCGATTTATGTCTTAAGGGACCTGGACCTTGAAAAAGATTCTTAGCTTAGCTATCAAGCTGACTGTCAGCAGCATATTGCTGTACTTTTTCATTTCAAGAGTTAATGTCCACTCTATATTAGAAACTCTCAGCCATTTAAAAATACCTCTTTTCATCCTGGGCTTTCTCGTTTATCTTCTGACGGTATTCATATCAACAAAAAGATGGTCATTGTTCCTGCCGCAGGGAATAAAATACACTCACCTCCTGTCTTTATATTTTGTTGGATCTTTTTTCAATACATTTCTTCCCGGCATTGTCGGCGGAGATGCGGTGAAGACGTATTACCTCTATAAGCATACGGGCCGGGGAGGTCTTTCTTTTGTATCTGTTTTTATGGACAGATATATGGGGCTGATTGCGATGACCCTCATCTCACTTGTCGCATTAATAGCCGGTTATCAGGCTGTCAGAGGGACAGAGATTGAACTCTTCATCATATTTTTCCTTATTGCATTATCGCTTGCGAGCCTTGCGTTCTGGAGTGTAAACTGGGGAAGGATAGGATTTCTCAAAGTCTTTTATGCTCCGCTGATGGAATATAAATCCCAAAAAAAGATAATATATAAAGGACTTTTTTTAGGGTTCATAATACAGGGGCTTTGTATCTTTAATGTTTATCTGCTTTCTCTTTCCATCGGCATGAAAGTGCCTGTTGTCTATTTTTTTATTTTTGTTCCGATCATCAGCATTGCCTCTTCAATACCGGTGTCCGTAGCAGGTCTTGGGATAAGAGAAGCCGCATACGTCCTCCTTTTTTCAAAAGTAGGAGTTCTGTCTGCAGAAGCCCTGAGCCTGTCTCTCCTTGCATTTTCTACAATATGCCTGGTCAACCTGATCGGCGGAGCAGAGTATTTACGAATCGGAAAACCGCCCGAAAAAGAAAGAAGTTAGAAAGTTTTAAATTAATCCGGGAAATACTTTTCTTGAAAAGAAGCAGAAAGCGGAAGGATTAATGAAATGAACTCCATTTAAATGTCATCCTAATGCGAATGCTTCGCGAGATCGCTCATTGATGAGATGATGCTGTTCGCCTGATGCATGTAACACGTCAATATGGATTGCTACATTCGACAGATATAGGATGGGGTGTAAAAGCTTATGGCGCACTTCATTGCTGCGTCATGCCCCTTTTCAACAGTGAGGTCGGGGGTTGCCGCTTAACAGGCCATATTCCCCGCAGAGTTGTAAGATATGGAGAGGTCCATAACGCCATGATCTTGACCGTGATAAACATGTTCATGATCATGTTTATCACGGTGATTATTTTTATGTGAGCGTTTTTTTTTATTCCTTCCTCTCCACTTATTCAGTGTTATTAATATTGCAGCGCAGGTTCATAAAAAGCAGCGGCATCGCCAATACAATAAGAAGAATCCCCTGTCCCATTATAAGAAAACTAACTCCTGCAACGGTTATAAGATAAAACGAGGTGACCAGTGTGCCGATAATGCTCCCGAATGTAGAAAGCGCATAGAGCGTCCCGATTGTTTTCCCAGACGTATGGAGGCTGCAGATCATCAGCTTTGCCGTATAGGGACTTACGATACCAAGGAATACAGAGGGGACCAGAAAGAGAATTGCAGACGCCAGCAGAGGGCTTGACCGCACTCCTATGTCCTTCATGAATATCCAGTCCGACACCGGGCCGCTGTATAAAGGAAATGTCAGAAGTAGGACGCCCGGTGCAATAATTATAAGACCGAGCTTTCTTGATGACGGTCTTATATCAGCAATCCTGCCTCCCAGATAATATCCCGCAGACAGCCCAGTCAGGAAAATACTTATCAGGCTTCCCCACACAAAAACGGAGTTGCCGAAATTAGGGGCAAGTATCCTGCTGCCCAATATCTCAAAGGACATAACCACTGCGCCGCAGATGAATACAATAAAATATATCATTGCGCCTGCCTCCTCATTTCGCCTCTGAGTCCTGATATTTATAGAGGTTTACCGGGGCGAAATCATCAGTGAGAATATCTGCGCCAGACCATTCATATGCCATTGAATGTTCAAACCTTGACACTGTTTCAGGAAGATCAAAGTCAAATTTTTTCAAAGACTGAATCTTTTTTGCTATTGTCTCTATGCCATCTTTGTCTTTCAGGTCACTGCTTTTAGTAACGACAAAGACGAAGTTGCCCGCTGTCTTCCCTTTAAATATATAGAGATAAGGAAATACCTTCTTGTATGTCATAATCATGGAGTCGAAAAATTTATTCCTGTTGGGAGACAGGATGTTTGAAACGACAACGCCGTTATCTTCTAATATGTTTTTTACTTCCCGGAGGAATTCAACCGTTGTGAGATGAAATGGGATATAATCGCTCTGGTAAGCGTCAAGAAAGATGATGTCATATTTCTTTTTGGAGCGTTTGATGAACTGCCTTGCGTCCCCCGGATGGACCATCAGGTTTTTATTTTCCTTAAAATAAAAATATTCCTTTGCGACCTGGATAATATCAGTGTCAATTTCAACGACGTCTATGTTTGCCTCAGGATAATAACGGTTCATATATCCCGGCATTGCCCCGATCCCAAGACCCGCAAAGAGCACATCTGTCGGATTCATCTGCAAAAAGGCGAGGGAAACGAAGGACGTTTGAGTATATTCAAAAAGCAGCTTCCCGGGAGCGTCCAAAGATATTACGCCCTGTATCAGTCCTTTTTTATTATTCCGAAGATATCTTTTATGTTTAGAGGTGTCTTCAGTGACAGCAATATACTGATAGAGGGAATTCCTCTCCATCAGCAGTTTCTCTGCAGGTTCAAGGGCAAACCCCTCAAACGGAAAAAGTATAAAACAAAATATAATCAAATAAATTTTTTGTAACATACAGCAGACTCCATGATTAATAAATTTCAGCAAGAATTTTCTGAAAAGAGATTAGCAGACCGGAGGAGACAAACCTGAAAAGAACCTGGTGAGATTATTTTCAGGTTTGTGTTCATTGAGAGAATGGGCTATATTGTGAACGGCTTTTTTCGGACATATCGTATTTTTCAAAACCATCATAATGCTCACTGCCGGTAACGTGATACTCTGAATGATGGTCATGGGCGTGATAATAAGGAACCAAAAAAGAAACTATCAGAAAGAGAACAGCGATTGTCGGTTTAGAGAAATTGATTAAGGCCATATCGTAGTTTATACTATTTATCATTTCGGGTTAAAGCCGTTGTTTCATATGCGTCTGCTATACTCGTCATAGAATACCAATAACCTGCCGTGCAGCCCTGACGCCTTCTTCCACTGCGCCGAGCCAATGCTGGTGGCCTTTGAGTTCCGAATGGCCGAAGGCAATGCGTCCGAAAGGTTTTCTGATGACCGAGCTTGGCGCAGGCTGTCCATCCTTGCCAAAGTAAAATCCGGGCTGCGGATTCACATAGGCATGACCCCATCTATTGAGAATGATGCCTGCTATGTCCTTTTCAGGGTCGAATCCAGCCATTCCAAAAAGTTTTGCCATTTGTTCTTTTATCTTTTGTTCGTAATCAGCATAGCTCGTTGAAAGCAGTTCAGTACGCCCTTTTACTCCCTGCTCATGAATAGGAAGTCCCGGATAATAGAACGGCACATAGAAGGTTATAAGAGCCGGTTTGTCAGGATCAAGCGGAGGCTGATAGTCGCCGACAATCATCGGCTGTCTTATGTTGCAACTGAATCCAAAGCCGTCAAACCACCTGCACGCTGTCAGCCCGATCTTGTAAAGGAATCTCCAGTTCGTTACGGCGACATTGACAACCAGCATCGGTGAACGGTGAAATTGTTTGTACGCCTCTTTATGTTCTTCAGGAAGTTTTTTTACTATCCGGCGGGTAACCCAACTGCCGTTAGCCATCACTACACTGCGCGCCTTTAAACAAAATACCTTTCCGTCCTTCACGTAGGTTACCCGCACGAATTCCGATTTGTCAGGTTCAGCATTATGTTCAATGTGCACTGCCAATGCGCCACGACGCATGCTGACGCTGTTTGAAGGACGATCCAATGCCTCAAAGTTTATCCGCTGATTCAGGATATCTTCAAAGGATTTACTTCCGTGGATTGCGTCGGGTATGAGGGCTTTTGTAAAGTAACGTGCGAATCCGTCATTGCCGCCGGGAAATGAATGCCAGTCGCTTTTTTCAGACCTTGCCCTTTTGGTAAACCCTGCCGGGAACTCCTGAAAGCCCGGCATAGCAACCTGATAAGCGCCGAATGCCGAAATTGCATCAGAACCCAATCCTATACTGCTTGCAAGAACCGGATCGACAAATTTTGTGATTTCAGGACTCAAGCCCATCATCTTTTCCAGATAGTCTTTATACGTCATGGTATCAAGCCATTGATTTAAATCTTCTCCTTGATAAGTTCTTTTCCTGCTGTTTCTCCATGTGATAAAATCCTTCTTTACGTTTTCTGAAAAAAAAGTGTCTTTAAAATCCCCGCCCCACATATCAGTCACCCATTTTGGATCGGCCCCGTTTTCAAAGAAATAACCGTTATTGGGGAAATCATCGTACCACAGCATGAATCCATAATTCGTCCGGTCAAAGTAAAGCTTTTTATCTGCAGGGGTTAATTTCTGATATTTGAATCTTTGAGGTACCCCAAGTTCGGAATAGATATCATAGCCAGAGGATTCAGGGCCATCAAGGACGACAAAGGAATTTGCCCCTTGCGGGCCGATCAGTCTTTGACCATTTACGATAAACTCGTTTCGTTTTGATTCCCCGCCAAAGACAGGGTGGTTTTCAATGATGAGACACTTCTGCCCCCTGCGCAATGTTTTCTTGAATTGAAAAGCTGCACCGAGTCCGCTCATGCCTCCCCCGATTATCACAAGATCAAATATTTCACCTGTGTCAGCAGCATCAGGAGGGATCACGTCATAGCTGCCGTCCCGCATTGCATGAGCATAACGAACTATACTTTCGGTATTGCCGTGTGAAGAAGCATAATCACCTGTGCCGCCATCGCCTTCCCATAAATTTGTTTGTGCAAATAAACGGATTGGCGCAGGCAGTTGCAAAAGAGCCGCACCAGCGCCGATCAACGCTGCATTAAGAAAATCTCTTCTGGTTATTCCTGTGGTCATTTGCTCATATGTTTTTAAGGTTCATACCTTCAAGAATGTTTTCTTGAATAAAGTATAAGATAGTTGCGGAGAAACAACAAGAAACAAAATGTCACCGGTTGGTTTAAGAAAAGACTTATCGTAAAGCGCCGATGCTATCACGCCGAACGAAAAAAGATAATCATGATGTGCCAGGAGAATACCAGCGAGGATCGGCCCGGAGGCATGGCCGATATCAAATATCGTTCCAAAGGTCCCCATCGCAGTTCCAAAATGTTTTTCCTTGCAGATATCAGCTACGAGAGCGGCTGACGAGGAGGTTACAAATGCCTCGCCAAAACCGAAAAGCATGGCTGTAAGCATAAGAGGATAAAAACTCTTTAAGAGAGGGATCAACCCGAAAGACACCGCGCACAATATCATCCCCGCCACGATTAATGGTTTCCTGCCGTACCTGTCCGATGTCTTGCCCATGACAGGCTTGGACAGTATTGTTGTAAGCACCTGTATGCCCCATAGAAGCCCCGCCTGAAATTCATTAAGCCCCGCTACTGTCACCGCATAGATCGGAAGAAACGCCTCCAACGCGCCCACTGTCATGTTCTGAAGGCCTTCCATATTCGATATAATAACGATCCTCCTGTCGCTTATCACCTCTTTTATTCCGGATATAAACCTTTGTGAAGCCTCTCTAAGCCCAAATTTGCTTTCTGCCTGCTTATCACCCTTAAGCACTGAAAGCGCTATTATGAGTGAAAGCATTCCTGCAGCGCCGCTTGCAAGATATGCATAGTGAAATTCTGTCATGGAAGGGGAGGCAGAACCTGGCGCACTGTGTAATATGAAACCTCCGAGAGGCGCGCCAAGAAGATTGCCTATTATAGTTACAGAGGAAAACCATGAGAGCATCTCGCCCTTTTTAGCGCCAGCAATGTCAGCAACAACCGCCATTGAGACAGGCCCGTATATAGCAGTAGCAAGGCCATGCAGAAATCTGATTACGATCAGGAGGTTGTAATCCTTTACCAAAAGATAGGTAAACGGCATAAAAGCGAAAAAGAGAAGGCCTATCATCATGGTTTTCTTCCTGCCTATCACGTCAGACAAAGCGCCAGACGGAAGTTTGAAGAATATGCCTGTTACAGTTGATATGCCGACAGCGAAGCCGATGGCCTCAGGCCCTGCACCAAGATAAAGCGCGAACAGGGGAAGCACAGGGCTTCGCGCAAGGGCATAGGAAAGCCTTGCAAAAAAGCCCACTGTACAGAGAGATGTGAATGGAGAGAGAATTTTTGTCATAAAATCTATATATCCCTGACTCCCATTTGACCGCCACCCCGTCCCGAAGCTTCGGGACACCCCTCTTATTATTTATTTACCACCCCTTAATCCCCTCCTAAAATAGGAGGGGAGCTTTTGGAGTTTTTATTTTAACTCCCCTCCTTGGTTAAGGAGGGGGTGGGGTGGTTTGTCAGTGCTTAACAGGCGTCTGCCTGTCAAAATAAATACTCTTGCCGGTAATGCTTATTGGTATGCCCAGGACAACCTCGCCTTTGATCAATCTGACCGCCTTTGCAGCAGCTCCGACACGCTGCTGGACCCGGTTGTCCACATTATGCATACTTGCTGTTTTTGCTGCAGATGACAATGCAACGCCTATGTCTATCATTCTCATTACGCAATGGGGACCTGAATATCCCATGTCCTTTTCTTTTATCTGCCTGTTCTTTGCAAACTCGGCACACTCACCACTATCTCAAGAAAGTCCTTCCCCCCGGCCTTCGGCGATGTCCTCGCTGACACAGCCATAAAATTTGCCGTCATAGCTGCCATTTCTTTCATGTTATCCTCCTTTGTGAGCCATTGGTTTATTTTACTTCCAGTTTTAACGAGAATGATGAACAAACTGAGTTTATGGACAGACGCTATTTAGAATGTACCACATATCACTTTTCTTCTCAAGTGTCCTGAGTGACAAAAAAAGCCTGGCGCTTGTTGCAACTGATTAAACCTGATAATATTAAATAAGAAGGAAACAACGTCCGGCATGCAGAAATATATATCTTTAATCAGGTGGAAAATAATATTAATCAGCATTGGATTAGGAATACTCTTCTGGATAATTGATTCCTTCGTGGATGTTCTTATATTTAACGATGGCACTGTAGTATCTCATTTATTTACCCCCGGCCCCTATGAAATCTATGTGCGATTGCTTACCTCGGGCCTCCTCATTTTATTTGGCATAATTGCTCAACATCTGATCATTAAATACCGCAGGACAGAAGATGAGGTCAATAAAATCCTGCGTCAGCAGGAGGCGATCCTTGACAATATCCCCGACATAGCCTGGCTGAAAGACAAAGAGAGCCGGTTCATTGCCGTGAACGGGCCGTTCGGCAAGGCCTGCGGCTTTAAACCGGAAGACCTTGCCGGAAAAAACGATCTGGACATATGGCCGCTTGATTTGGCAGAGAAGTACCGGGCTGATGACAGGGAGGTCATGGCGTCAGGCAAACGGAAGAGCGTTGAAGAGCCCCTGGCTGACAAGGAGGGTAAGGTATCATGGATCGAGACCATCAAGACCCCCATCTATAACGAGAAAGTGGAGATAATAGGGACGACCGGCATCGCTCGCGATATTACAAAAAGGAAAAAAGCTGAAGAAGCGCTTAAAGAAAGCGAGTCGCGCTACCGCAATCTGTTTGAAAATGCCCACGACATGATCCAAAGCATTGCGCCGGATGGACATATCCGCTTTGTTAATCCTTCATGGTTAAAGACCATGGGTTATACCCTGGAAGAATTACAGCATCTTAAAGTATTCGATATCCTTCACCCCGACTATAAAGGCCACTGCATGAAAACTCTGGAAAAAGTCATAGCCGGTGAATCGCTAAATAATGTCAAAGCGGCATTTATAGCCAAGAATGGGCGCCTTGTGCATGTAGAGGGAAATGCAAGCGTGCTGGAGCTGAATGGAAAAGTAGTGGCATGTAACGGGATATTCCGGGATGTGACAGAACGGTATAAGATGGAAGAACAGGTTTTTCAGATCAAGCATGACTGGGAAGATACATTTAACATCATTACTGATATGATCACGGTCCACGATGAGGACTTTAATATCATTCGTTACAACAAGGCTGCTGAAAAGATGCTTGGCCTGCCTCTCCTGACGACTTCAAGGGAAAAGTGTTATCAGTATTACCACGGGACCGACTGCCCGCCTGCAGGGTGTCCGAGCTGTCAGACACTCAAGACCGGAGAGGCGTCAACTGTTGAGATGTTCGAGCCTCATTTAAATATGCATATTGAGATAAGGGCCATTCCCCGATTTGACAGCGAGCATCATATGGTCGGGCTGATCCATGTCGTCAGAGACATTACCGAACGCAAAAGACTTGAAGACCAGTTAAGACATGCCCAGAAAATGGAAGCGATCGGGACCCTGACAGGAGGCATTGCGCATGACTTTAACAATATCCTTACAGCAATAATAGGATATGCGAGTCTCTGCAGGATGAAGATGGATAAAGATGACCCTTTAAGAATTCATCTTGATCAGATACTGTCTTCGTCAGAAAGGGCGGCGAATCTCATACAGAGCCTTCTAGCCTTCAGCAGAAAGCATGTGACTTATCCGGAACCCCTGAACATCTGTGAAGCCATAAAGAGTATTGAAAAACTGCTCCAGGGAGTTATCGGCGATAAAATTACACTGAAGATGGTCCTTGCAGGCAGTCTGACTGTAATGGCAGACAGGGTCCAGATGGACCAGGTCCTGATAAACCTGTGCGCAAATGCAAGGGATGCAATGCCTGATGGAGGGACCCTGACTATCAAGACCGAAGCCGCAGAATTGGACAGTGAATTTGCAGCGATGCACGGTTATGGGGAACAAGGGAAGCATGCCGTTATCTCAGTATCAGATACAGGGACAGGCATGGATGAGAAGACCATGGAAAGGATATTTGAGCCATTCTTTACCACTAAAGAAGTGGGGAAAGGGACCGGGCTCGGACTTTCAATAGTATATGGAATAATAAAGCAGAATAAAGGCAATATCACCTGCTATAGTGAGCCGGGCAGAGGCACGACATTCAGGATATACCTCCCTCTTGTTAAGGGAGAAGTCAGGGGAATAGAAAAATCAGAGATCCCGGATCTGGCAAACGTGACCGAAACCGTTCTGCTGGCAGAGGATGAATCAGAGGTCAGGAAACTCACAAGCTTAATACTTGAGGGGGCCGGATATAAGGTTATTGAGGCGGTTGATGGAGAGGACGCGGTAAACAGGTTTCTGGAGAATAAAGACATAATCAATCTCCTCCTCTTTGATGTAATAATGCCAAAGATGAACGGCAAAGAGGCTTATGACAGGATTAAGGATATTAAGCCTGATATAAAAATACTTTTTACAAGCGGTTATCCCCTGGAGTTTATCAGCGATCAGGGGATTTATGGCGATAAATTAAGCTTTATATCAAAACCGGTTTCGCCAACAGTGCTCCTGAAGGAAGTTAGAAAAACGCTGAATAAATAATTTGGGGAGAACTTGGAACGTTTGATAAGGTGGTATTATAAGTGAAACGGAGTCCCAGAAAATGAGTCTGATATCCGAAATCGGCAATCCCGCATCAACGATCCTTGTTGTTGATGACGACCCCTTTGTCCTTGAGTCTGTATCGGCCCTGTTAGAAGCACACGGCTATTCAGTCACTTCCTGCAGTAATGCAAATGATGCAATAAACCGCTATCAGAAAGGCAACATTGATGTCATTTTGACAGATGTTAAAATGCCCCGGATCTCAGGCCTTGAACTCCTTAAAAAGATCAGGGAGATAAACACAGAAGTCCCTGTGATCCTCATGACCGCATATGCAGAAATTGATATGGCAATTGCCAGCATAAAAAACAGCGCCTTCGATTTTATAATCAAACCCTATAATGCTGAACATCTCATGTCTACAATAGAAAAAGCGGTCAAATACAATAATCTTATCCGGTCAGATAAGGACTATAAATATATGCTTGAAAACACTGTAGAGCAAAGGACCCGTGAATTAGCCAATGCCCTGACCATGATCAGGAATGTAAGCAAGGAAATGATCCAGCGTTTAACGGCAATGGCTGAATTCAGGGACACCGATACAGGGGCCCACACATCAAGGATAGGCCTCTACTCAAACAAGATCGCCGAGGCTTTGAACATGTCTATGGATTTTATTGATAACATCACATTTGCAGGCCAGATGCACGATATAGGTAAAATAGGGATACCGGACAATATACTTCTAAAACCAGGGCGTCTTACTGATGTAGAATTTAAAATAATGAAAAAACATACCCTTATCGGCGAGAAGGTACTATCTGGTTCATCTCATGAAAACATAAAGATGGCAGCATCAATTGCATTAAATCATCATGAGAGATGGGACGGCACAGGATATCCGGGAGGACTGAAAGGCACTGACATCCCGTTCGAGGGAAGAATAGTTATGATCTGTGACCAGTATGATGCCCTGAGATGTGTCAGGCCGTATAAACCGGCTTTAAGTCATCAGGAGGCTTTCAAGACAATAACACAAGGCGACGGAAGGACTATGCCCGAACACTTTGACCCTTCTGTGCTGAAAGGATTCATTGAGTTATCCCCTGTATTTGATGATATTTTTAACATTTATAAATAATTCGTTTGCCTTTCTGCTTCCCTGACCAGGCTTCCCTTCTTGAGTTGTTTTTATCTTTTTACTTATAGTAGTTAATCCAAATAATGCAATCGTACCACAGAGGACACAGAGGTTTGAGGAATTGCAAATTGGAAATTGTAATTTGTAAATTAAAAATTTCCCGCTTCGGCAGGTCCGCTTGTGGCGGAAAAACCTAATTGTTCCAAATTAAAAATTACAAACTTAATGTTCTCTGTGGCATCTTGAAATGTATTTTCCGGATTAATTATGAATTCAACCAATGACTACGACATCATTGTTATCGGCGCAGGACACGCTGGATGCGAGGCCGCGCTCTCGTCTGCGAGAATGGGGCTGCGCACTGCTATCTTTACGATAAATATGGATACCATAGGCCAGATGTCGTGCAACCCTGCGATCGGCGGGCTTGCTAAAAGCCATCTTGTTAAAGAGATAGATGCCCTTGGCGGCGAGATGGCAATGATCACGTACAGGGTCGGTGTACAATTCAAAGTCCTGAACAAAAGCAAAGGCCCTGCCGTATGGGCCACGAGGGTGCAATGTGACCGGGCGCTCTATAGAAAACACATGCGCGCATCTCTTGAGGCGCAGTCCGGCCTGGACATCAATCAGGAAAGCATAGAGGGGATACTTATCGACGGCCATCGCATTTGCGGAGTCAGAACCTGCGACAATTCTTATCATGCAAAGGCAATTGTCATTGCGACCGGCACTTTTCTCAACGGACTGATCCACATCGGGCCGGAAAATTTTCCTGCCGGAAGGATCGGCGAACCGCCTTCGATCAATCTGTCAAAGAGCCTCGGCGAAATCGGTTTTAAGATCGGCCGTCTTAAAACAGGGACCCCGCCGCGTCTTAATGCCGCAGGGATCGATTTTTCTGTCATGCAGATCCACAAGGGAGATATGCCTCTGCCGGCCATGTCCCTGTTTACCGGGGAGATAAAAAACCCTCAACTGCCGTGTTACATAACCTATACAAATAAACAGACACACAAAGTAATCTTAGATAATCTTAAATTCTCCCCTCTTTACAGCGGCGCGATCAAAGGCATCGGCCCCCGCTATTGCCCGTCCATCGAAGACAAGGTCGTGAGATTCAGGGACAGGACCAGGCATCAGATATTCCTTGAGCCCGAAGGGATTGAAGCGGATGAATATTATGTCAACGGCATCTCCACAAGCCTGCCCAGTGAGGTGCAGATGCAAATAGTAAAGAGCATCTCAGGGCTTGAGAACGCGGAAATAAAAAAGTTCGGCTATGCGATAGAATATGATTTTGTCTATCCTACACAGCTTAAACCGACATTAGAGACAAAATTAATTGAAGGGCTTTTTCTCGCAGGCCAGATAAACGGCACCTCAGGCTATGAAGAGGCTGCTGCGCAGGGCCTCATCGCAGGGATAAACGCAGCGTTGAAGATCAAAGGCAAAGAGCCTTTTATTATCGGCAGGCATGAGGCGTATATTGGAGTTTTAATTGATGACCTCGTGACAAAGGGGACAAAAGAGCCTTACAGGATGTTCACCTCAAGGGCTGAATACAGACTGCTTCTCAGGCAGGACAACGCCGATCTTCGGCTCATGGAAAAGGGCCATGATCTTGGCCTTATCAGTAAAAAACATTTCGACCGGTTGCAACAGAAAAAAGCTCTTATATCCACAGTACTGAAAAGGCTTAGATCCACCCGCGTCAAGCCTGAAATCATTAATCCGGTATTAACAAAGCTCGGCGGCGCAGAAATAAAAGAAGATGCCTCTCTGTATAAGCTCCTTAAGAGGCCTGAGATGTCGTATGCAGATATCAAGAATGTTTCGGCCTCTGACAATGGATTGCCATGTGATGTAACAAGCCAGATCGAGATACAGACAAAGTATGAGGGCTATATTCAGCGCCAGGCAGAGCTGGCAGAGAAATTCAAAAAGTTTGAAGACAAAAAAATTCCGGCTGATTTTGTCTATCAAGGCATCCCGGGGTTCTCGAGGGAGATCGTTGAGAAGCTTGAAGAAGTGCGGCCTCTTAATCTTGGACAGGCAGGCAGGATCCCCGGAGTTACGCCTGCTGCGATCTCACTGCTTATGGTGGCGGTAGAGAGGCATAGGCGTAAACAATAAAAACTCAAACGTAGTTAATCATTATCGACAATTCTCTGCGCAACTACACACTTTTTTGCCCTTTGCCTTTTGAAATGCCTCGCGTCCCTCTCTGAATGATAGCCATGCAATCAGGATTGCTCCAATTGAATCAAGTCCGCCAACTCCTGTAATTTCATAACCAATGCTTGAAAGAAGAAGGATAAATGAAAGATACATGCAGGCCCTTGTACAGTGGGCATCTGCTATGATCGCATGAGAATTGAGCTTTCTGCCTACTTTGAGTTTGTAGTGAATCAGCAGCCACATAGAAAAGATCGATACAAGGGCGATCACTATCCCCCATAAAGTGGTTTCGGGTTTATTCTTATGAATGAGATTTATCGTGGCTGCAATTGTCAGTCCTGTTGTAAGAATATAAAAGGAGACCCCTGTGATCCTCAACGCCTGTATCTCAAATCTGTCAGAATTGGTGTCATTGTTGCCTCTCAACCTCCTGATCATATGCCATATTCCAATGCCTGAGATTACTTCAACAAATGAATCAAGCCCGAAACCGGAAAGCGCTATTGTTTCATCTCTCACGCCAAATAATACAGAAACTATGCCCTCGATGAAGTTATAGAATATTGTGATCTCATGCTTTAAAAAATCTGCCTATGCAGGCCTCTGCCGTACAATCTCATAGGAAAAAATAGCGCAGGCCATAGCGACATTGAATGATAATTGCGCCCCCCGCATAGGTAATGATATCTTCAAATCAAGATGTTTCTGCAGTCCGTAACGGATACCTTTGCCCTCTGACCCCAACACAAGACAAAGCGGAAAGGGCAATGAGACTTTATTCAGGTCTTCCCCGCCTTCAACAACAGCGCCTGCCGCCCAGTAACCTGCCTTTTTAGCTTCTATCATTGCAGTTGCGAGATTTGTGACCAGCGATACAGGGACAAAATTTTCTCCGCCTGATGCAACATGGATAACGGTCTCATTCACCTCGCATGAACCGTGTTCAGGGACTACAACAGCGAATCCGCCGAAACATGCCGCAGTCCGGATGATAGTGCCGAGATTATGCGGATCGTTAAGACTGTCGAGGAATATAAAAACCGGACGATCTTTATCCGGCAAATTCAATAATTTTTCAAAAGGTGCGTACTGATACTTACTCACTTCTGCGACGATCCCCTGCAGCCGGTCTGCACGTTTTATCCTCAGCAGGTCTTTTTCTGAAACGCGGCTGACAGGAATATTCAGGGAGTCCATGGCCTTAATGATAAGCTGGTCGCTGAAATTGTCCTGCATAAATATTTTTCTGACGCTCTTAGGGTTTGACTGCAGGCGCTCAAGCACAGAGTTCTTGCCGTATAGATACATTGAATTTTTAGCCATTATCCTCCCCTTGTTTGTCAGCTATAACCACAGAGAACACAGAGGTTTGAGGAATTGTAAATTGGAAATTGCAATTTGTAAATTTAAAATTTA